>NZ_CAKZYF010000171.1 GCF_937884665.1 uncultured Allomuricauda sp.
CTTGACAGGGCAGAGGTCACTGGTTCGAATCCAGTATATCCCACATTTGAAAAACCTTGGTGCAACCCAGGGTTTTTTGTTTCCTTCTTTGCGGATAGCGAGTAAAAAAACCAGGGTCCAGTAAGCTCGAAAATTTTCTCAAAATACTTTAAAACGTCTTTGGAATTTATCCCATCAAAAAGCCGAGCTATTTACCCTCTTCCAGGTTTTTTTGTTTTCTTACTCCATAGAAATAAAGGGAATGTTCGTCAATTTTAATATCAAAAACCTCTTCGATTGTTTCTTTTATACTTTGAATTCGCGGGTCACTAAATTCCAACACTTCTTCTGTATCCGTTAAGATAATATGGTCATGCTTGCTATTGAACAACGATTTTTCATACTTCGCAATGTTGTTTCCAAACTGATGCTTTCGCACCAAATGGCATTCCATGAGCAATTCCATGGTATTGTACAAGGTGGCGCGACTTACCCTATAGTTTTTGTTCTTCATTCGAATGTAAAAGGATTCGATGTCCAAATGTTCATCAGTATTATAGATTTCTTCCAAAATCGCATACCGCTCAGGGGTTTTTCGGTGTCCATGCTTTTCAAGAAAATTGGTGAACACATCTTTGATTATTTTGAAACTGCTTATACACGCCATTTTTAGGGGGATTTATGTATTCTGCTATCGAATATCGCTTACTTTAATAGAAACCAATTGGGTTTAAAAATCATATTTAAGATACGAGATGTATTAACTTCCAGCGGTCAATTTACTGGGTACAACGCCAAACTGTTTTTTAAAGGCGGTCGTAAAATGTTGGGGATTTTTATATCCAATTTTACGGGAAACCTCTTGAACGCTTAGCCCTTCTTCATACAGCATTGATTTAGCCGTTTCCAATCGCAAACCCTTCCAGTATTGAAAAACGGAAACACCAAAAAGTTCTTTAAAACCTTTCTTCAACGTATACTCGTTGGTGCCTACTTTTTTGGCCAGACCAATGAGGGTATCTGTCTTTTTGAAATTCATATCGAGCATTTCCTTTACGGCATACATCTTTTCGATGTCTTCCGGCTTTAGGCTTTGATGGGTCGTGTCTGAATTATAAGAATCAATCTGCTCCAGTTGCAACAGCAGAAGGGAAATTACCTTCGACTCTAAGAATATGCGTTTGAACAATCCTTTGCGTTCGCATTGGATAATTTCGTTGATGATGGTATACATCTCCAAGGTAATCGGATAGTTTCTTTGCGATAGAATCGCAGTCTTCTTGAACAACATGGATTTCTTAAACTCTTTGAACAACGTATTACCGTTGGGGATGTATTTTTCAAAAAAAGTTGGTGTCATATTGATTTCGAAAATACGAAGAGGGAAACGGGAGGACCATTCCGCCATACCCGTGAATCCATTGGTATAAAATATATTGTGACTTCCGGGTGAAAATTTAATGGTTTCCTTAAAGTAGTCCGAGCTGGCGGTCGTTGTCCCATGAAGTGCAAAGTGCATCTCAACCGTTTCAAAATCACTTTCAAAGTGAATGACCGTGTTTTTCGAGAGCTCCAAGTTTCCGTAACCAATATGGACCCCTTCAAAATAAACCTCTTTGTAGTTGCCCTCACCTAAAAAAATGTCTGCCGAAAAGGAGCGCTCCAAAATATCGGCATCACGATCTTTAAACCAATCAGGATAGTGTGCTTCGACAAGCATATCTTTCAAATCCGCATCATATATCCTGGTTTTCATAATTCCGTTTTGCGTAGGTTTTATTCCGCTTTGCGTAGCTGGTCTTATGGGCTTGAAACCTACATTTACTATATAAATTTAATTATTTATAATAAATCTAAATAACAACTGCCAACTTTTTACCAATGAATTCCAATAATATCTCTTTAATTATCATGCTGTTATTTTCAGTTTTGGCAACTGCACAAGAAAACACGCTCTCCGGAACTATCACCGATACCGAGGGAAACCCGATTTTGGGCGCCAACGTGTTTGTATTGGGCACGGGGCTGGGGGCCTCGACCGATATCGATGGTTTATACCGCATAGAAGGACTTAAAAAACAAAGGTATTTCTTACAAATTAGTTATTTAGGTTTTCAAACCCTTACCAAAAATATACAAGTTGATGAGGAAAGCATCTATGACTTTGTACTTTCCCAAACCTCTGACCAGCTGAATGAGGTGGTTGTAACCGCAAACCGAAGATTACAGGATATCCAAAAGACAGCTGCTTCCGTATCGGCTATAGGCATCAAGCAAGTGGAGCAGCTACAGGTCAAGCAATTTGGGGAGCTCAACAGTATTGCCCCGAACTTTCGAGCTTATGACGATGGAGGAACCGGTTCTTTTACCTTGATAGCCAGTCGTGGTATTTCTACCATTGATTTTGTTCCCACCATAGGGCTTTATGTTGACGAGGTGCCGTACTTCACCACTTTTGCCTTTCCACTATCCTTGAGCGATGTAGAGCAGATTGAAATTTTGAGGGGGCCACAGGGTACCCTTTACGGTAGGAACGCACTTGCCGGGGTAATTAAAATCACCTCGAAAAGACCCACAAATAGGTTAACGGGGTATGCCACGGTCGGTTTTGGAAACTTGAATTCCAAGGAGATTGGTTTTGGCATCAATACCCCAGTTGTAAAGGACAAACTGTTTTTTCGGGCCAACGCCAATATAACGGATAGGGACGGTTTTGTTCGAAATCTTTTTAATGGAAAGGACTTACAGAACCGTGAAGCACTCGATGCCAATTTCAGATTGAAATACTACACAAATGAACGATTGAGCATGTCCTTGCTCTACAACATTCAAAGACGGGAGTCAGATGCGTATGCCTTTGCCTTGGCCTCACCGCCGAACAGCACGTTTCAAGATATTTTGGAAACAGCGCCCTTTGAGGTCAACTTCAATGAAGATGTTTTCAGAAACGTCTTAACCCAGAATGTAGCGTTTAACCTGAAATATGATTTTGATGGTTTCAGTCTTAATTCCATCACTTCCTACCAAAAGACCGATCAATCCCGATTGGACGAATTTGATTATACGGTCTTTGATATTCAATCGGCCATTAGCACATTCGACCTGGAAAACATAACCCAGGAAATACGACTTGCCTCTCTTGGCGAGAAAAATTTGAAGTGGACCACCGGTGTTTTTCTCTACAGGACGGATCGGGAAAATTTAGATCGTTTACGGGTTGGTACCGATGCTGGTATTTTAGATCCTGACCTTCTGCCCCTTATCCCTTATGAACAGGTGGACCGACCTGATGTGGAGCAGATGGGAATTGCCGTTTTTGGCCAAGCCACGTATGACATTACAAAAGCGTTCGCCATAACTGCCGGATTGCGCTACGACCATGAAGAAATTGATGCAGATGTCAACCGCGTTTTCACAAGCCCTGCCCTACCCGATGGTAGTTTTTCAGAGAGCGCTACATTCGATGCTTTTTCCCCTAAAGCAGCACTCGGTTTTCAAGCCAATGATGATGTATTTCTATTTGCCAATATCGCCAGGGGATTTCGTCCGGGCGGGGTGAATACCTTTGTTTCAGATCCCGGAAATGCTCCGTTTGACCCAGAGACCACTTGGAATTACGAAGCGGGTATTAAATCCAACCTGTTGGAAAACAGATTAAAACTCAACCTCACCGCATTTTATATCAATTATTCGGACCAACAGGTATTTACACTACTGAACTTGGAATCCTTCGATTTTGGTACTGACAACATAGGGGAATCCCGTAGTTTCGGTTTGGAGCTGGAAAGTGAGTGGGCCGCCACAAAAGGTTTGAACTTCACCCTCAACTTGGGCTACCTCAATACAGAAATAACCGATTATTCCACACTTAATCCCGCAACAGGGGAACCCACTAGTTTTGAAGGGAACAGTTTGCCCAACTCCCCCGTATTTACGGGCAACCTAAACGTAAATTACATACAGCCCCTTACTAAAAAAATCAATTTTGAAACGAGCATCGATTATAACTATCAATCGGATGTGTTTTTTGACTTTGGTCAATTTCCGACACCCGAACTACCTACTGCGGAAAACGTCTTGATCCAAGAGGCCTACGGATTGCTCAATGGTCGTTTGGGGCTGACCTCCAAAAATCTGGATCTGTTCCTTTGGGGGAAAAACCTAACGGACGAAACCTACTTTAGCTATGGCTATGGGGTTGGTGGCTTCAATGCGGCATCCTTTGCACTACCTCGTACTTATGGAGTAACTTTAACGGGTAAATTTTAATCCAAATAAGTATGAAAGCTCATAGCGCAAGTTTATTGAATGCCATTTTATTGATCGGTTTATCCGCTTGGGGGTATCTGTCCTCCGAAACCCCATCCATTACAGCACTAATTCCAGCAATTATTGGATTGCTATTGGTACTGTGCAACAAAGGAGTGAAAAATGAGAACAAGGTAGTAGCCCATATTGCGGTCCTGTTGACGCTACTTGTCCTTATCGGACTGATAAAACCATTGACAGGCGCCCTGGGAAGAAACGATTCCATGGCCGTTATCCGTGTGGTCATCATGATTTTGAGTACCATTGTTGCTCTTGTATTTTTCGTGAAGAGTTTTATCGATGCCCGTAAAAAAAGAGCGAAAGAGATGAACTGATATATGGCAGAAGTATGAACATCGTGGTTTACATCATTCGGTTTTTATTGGCTTTTCTTTTTATCTACGCAGGAATTGAAAAGTTGTTTTTACCCTATGATCCTTCGGTGTTTCGAACAGATGCTGCCGAGGCCGACCCAGTGTTCTTTACCTATTATGAATTGTTACAGGGTTCCGGTTACCTGTATTTTGTAGGATTTTTTCAACTGCTTTGCGGAACCCTGCTCATTTTTAAAAGAACCTATCTTCTAGGAAGTATCATGTTGGTTCCCTTGATTTTATGCCTTTTGATGACCCATGTGTTCTTCTCAAAATACCCTGTGTTCATCATTTTTGATTCGGTGATATTCAGTCTTAATCTGGTATTGCTCTTTCAAAGATTTAAAGACTGGAGACCTATGCTTTTTAAAGAACAAAACTCTTGGATTTAATGAGGTTTGCATTTGAAATATCGTTCATGGTCTTTTGGATAATAACATGTATCATAAGATACCCCTTTGCAAAGCGCAACAAATCGAACCAAATTGAAAAGGATAAAAAGGACACCCAAGAAAAATGGTTATTGGCCCTTGCCGCGTTGGGCATGATACTTCTTCCCGTACTCTACTTCGCGACACCATGGTTAGACTTTACGAATTATTATCTACCAAATGCTTTAGCATTTATGGGATTGTTATTACTACCCCCAGCAGGAATCCTATTCTACAAATCTCATAGCGACTTGGGACGCAATTGGTCCGCCGGTTCAGAAATTAGGGATAAACATACGCTGGTGAGCTCTGGTATATACAAATACATAAGACATCCCATGTACACCGCTATTTGGCTTTGGGTCATTGGTCAGGCCCTTTTATTGCAGAACTATATCGGCGGCTTGTCCGGACTATTGAGTTTTGGGCTCTTGTACTTTTTAAGGGTGCAAAAAGAAGAACAAATGATGGTGTCGCAGTTCGGCAATCAATACGTGGCCTTTAAACAAAAAACAAAACGTTTAATCCCCTATTTGTTTTAAATGGAAACTACGGAGAAAGACTTAGCCATATTTGAAGGGGACCGGGCGTTCAACTATGACAATTTTGTGCAGCAGTGGATACCTAACTACGATTACTTTATGTCCACAGTATCCCGGCTCTTGTCCTCAGTTACTGAAAAGACCCTTCTTTCTGTAGGATGCGGTACTGGAAATGAGATTTTGGTTTTAAAGGAAACCGATGCAAAGTGGTCTGTTGTGGGGGTAGACCCATCACCTGAAATGATCGAAATTGCCCGAAAAAAGTTAGCTCATTTAAAAAAGCTCAAATTGATTGTCGGTGAAGTGGAACATCTTGATTATCAAAATTATTTTGGCGCTGCTTCGTTGATTCTCGTATTGCATTTTATTCGATACCCCAAGGAAAAACTAAAACTCCTCGCTGAAATTTATAACCGATTGAAGCCGGGCGCACCCCTTATTATTATGGGAATATTCGGAAATAAGGAACAACTGCGGGTCAACTTGGACGTGCTGCAATCCTTACTGCCCCAGGAATTGAGCCAAAAGGAGATTACTGAACGATTAGAACGGATTACTACTAGGTTGTACCGAACTTCAGAAAATGATTTGGTAAAGCTCTTGGTCCGTGCTGGTTTTCAAAAACCGACCCGTTTCTTTCAATGCAGTATTTATAGTGGATGGATTACCAGAAAAAACAGTTCATAATACCATTAGGATTTTAAAACAAAAAGTATCTTTTGAAACAACGACCTGACCAAAAACAATTCATTCTCACGGGAAACCTGACCAAGGTAATGTGGCAGCTATCCCTCCCTGCCATTTTCGGCATGGTTTTATATGGACTCAATGCCTTTATGGATACAATTTACATTGGCCAGTTATTGAATGAAACAGCATTATCCGGAGTTGCCTTGGCCTACCCCTTGACATCCATGACCTTGGGCGTCGGTTCTTGGGTTGGGACAGGTGCAGGAAATCATCTCAGCGTATTATTGGGGAAAAATGATGTAGATAACTTAAAAAAAGTACTGCCCAACGCGACACTGCTCACCCTTCTGGGCAGTTTGCTCTTCGCAGTGCCCTGTTATCTCTTCGCGACCCCGCTCATCCAAATGATGGGAGGTACCGGGGAAATCCTGGATTACGGCGCACGTTATTTTAAAATCACGTTATTGGCCTTCCCACTTTGGGTGTACGGGCTACAGCTGAACATGGTAATTCGTGCTGAAGGTAAAATGATGACCGCTGCCTTATTTATGGCTTCAGGTTTGCTGATAAATCTGTTGCTTACCCCCTTGACCATTATTTATTTGGATATGGATGTTGATGGCGCAGCGTGGTCCACCAATATAGGAATGTTGGTGTATTGCGTTGTGGGGCATATCTATTTTGCCAGTGGAAAAGCTTCCTTTGAGCCTAACATAAATTCGATTTTCTACGATAAATCTGTCTTTCAGTCCATTCTAAAACTAGGTTTTCCGGGTTTTATTTTGAGTTTGATGGGCCTCATTCAGGCCATTGTTGTTTTCAATGCTGTGGTCAACTATGGAACAGACGAAGACCTGGCCTTTTTCGCAGCTGCCAATCGCATCCTCTTGTTTTTAATGACACCGCTTTTCGGTCTAATGCGTGCCTTGCAACCCGTTGAAGGAGTCAATTTTGGGGCAGGCCAGTATTCCAGGGTCAAACAAAGTTTCATACTTTTTTGCAAAACGGGAATCTGGTTGGTATTGCCTTTTTGGTTGTTTCTGATGGTATTCCCCCAGCTAGGGGTTCAAATGGTACTCCCAGACAAAATGATGAGTGCCCAAGACCTCTTAAATTTTAGGGTTTATATGGCCATTATTCCTTTTTTGCCCTTTGTTTTTATGGCCTTGACCCATCTACCAGCTATCGAACAGCCGAAATACGCCAGCATAATCGGTGTGGCACGGCAACTACTATTTTATGTTCCCGTAATGCTTTTACTTCCCAAATGGATGGGAATTAAAGGGGTCTATTACGGGTCTACTTTGATTGATGTTGTCGTAACCCTTTGGTTGGGATACATTGTATATAAAAGTTTTTTGAGCCTTAAGGAAGATTCCGCCTTAGGCGCGAAAATAAGCCCGAACAATTCGTGATTTATGAAGGTCCTTTTCAACATATTTAAGTGGACGGTTGGACTGATGCTGGTCTTCCTGATGGTCGGAGTGATATTTGAGCAAGTATCCCGGGTAAATCTCAATGCCAAAAGACCAGATAACAGTCAATTTGTTGACCTGATGGGCCGTCAAATCCACTTTGTGAAAAAAGGGAGAGGGGGGCCAACCGTGGTTTTCGAGTCGGGCTTGGGAGGTGACCATACCTATTGGACCGAAATACAAAAAGAAACAGCAAAACATACCACCACCCTCTCATACGATAGGGCAGGTATTTTTTGGAGCGACCCAATCGCTGAAAAGAGCTTAGGTGCCATCACCCAGGATTTAGAGACTGTTTTGGAGAAAACAGATTGCCCCAAACCTTACATTATAGTAGGGCACTCATTTGCAGGAATCATCACGCGCCAATTTATCAAAGAAAATATAGACGACATTCAAGGAATAGTATGGATAGATGTTTCGCATCCTTCGCAATTAAAAGAGACCTCAGAAGAACTAATGGCGGCAGTACGCCCCCCCTCATTGCGCACCATCCGTTTTTTTGACGAAATCGGTGCGATTCGGCTGCTTTATACGTTTTTACCCTTTTCTACGGAATTACCGAAAGAGCACTTTTACAACCAGCATGCAAAAGACTATTTCTATGCCATTTACGAAGGTTTGTTCCAGGAGTATGAGAATGATGATACGCTCTTTGATCAAGCCTCCCGGATAAGTGGTTTTAGTGAAATTCCCTTGACCATCGTTACTGCATCTTACCCTGATGGTATCGAATTTGTTGCAGATGCCAGACTCGCCAACCAGTATTTTAACATGCACCAACGCCTCCAGAAGGATTTGTTGAACCTTTCGACTCGAAGCAACCAGGTTTTTGCCACAAAAAGCGGACATCATGTCCCTTTACAGGAACCGGGACTTATACTAGAAGAAATCCAAAAACTTATAACTGTACCACTAGATAAACACATTACCTTATGAAACTTGAAATTAAAAACTTATCAAAGACCTACCCCAATGGGGTCCAGGCGTTAAAAAACGTTTCCTTGAGCATAGGTAAAGGGATGTTCGGTCTTCTAGGCCAAAATGGTGCCGGGAAATCGACCTTGATGCGAACGATTGCCACCCTTCAGGATCCTGATGCGGGTGAAATTGATTTTAACGGTATCGATGTATTGAAAAACCCAGAAGAATTACGAAAAGTACTCGGATATTTACCACAGGAATTCGGCGTTTATCCCAATGTATCCGCAAAAGAGTTGTTGCTGCACATTGCGGACATGAAAGGTATTACCCACCCCGGGGAACGAAAAGACCAGGTGGAAGCCTTGTTGCAACGTGTCAACCTCTATAACGTTAAAGACAAGAAGTTAAGTGGATATTCTGGGGGAATGAAACAGCGATTTGGCATTGCGCAAGCCTTACTTGCCAATCCACAACTTATTATTGTTGATGAACCCACAGCTGGTTTGGACCCCATGGAACGCAATCGCTTCTACAACCTGCTTTCTGAACTGGGTGAAAATTCAGTTGTGATACTATCCACCCACATCGTAGAAGACGTGAGTACCCTGTGCAACGATATGGCCATTATTGGTGATGGCGAAGTTTTACTTACCGGAAGCCCATCGGAAATAGAAACTTCGTTGAACGGAAAGGTATGGGAAAAGCAAATCGATAAGTCTGAATACATTGGACATAAGGATAGATACAAGGTGATTTCCAACCACTTTCATTTAGGAAGGATGCTGGTCACCGTGGTTTCCGAAGATATGCCAGACAGCGATTTTTACAGAAAGTCGCCTGAATTGGAAGATGCGTATTTCAATCTTTTATATGACCACCAAAAAATTACGGCATGATACTAAAAATAATCACATACGAGTTAAGGAAACGCTTCACAAGCTGGATTACCTTGTTATTTTTTGCCATGCTCATCTTCCAGGGGTTTTGGTACACGAAGGGGTTTTTTGATTATTATCCCAACGATGGACTTCTGATGAACGCCACTGCCATCGGTTATATGAATCTCTCCGCTTGCGGTATGCTCATGATCATAATTGTGGCCATTGTAACCGGTACGGCTTTGCACAAAGATTTGCAATATGGAACGGGTCAGTGGGTGTATGCCCTTCCCGTAAAAGAGAAATCTTTTTATGTGGGCCGTTTCCTATCCTCCTTCCTGTTCAATGTACTCCTGGCTTTGGGCTATGTAGTTGGGATCGCTTTATTGCCGTACAGTGGAATTGGAGAACCGGACCGATTTGGGGCAATACCTTGGGGCCAAATATTGCATGGGTTCTTTTTGCTCACCGTTCCCAATCTGTTTTTACTGACTTCACTGTTCTTTGTGGCCTTGGTCTTTACGCGGAGATTGGCCGCTGGCTATTTGGTCGTATTTGGAACTGTTATCGCTTTTCTGTTGATGCAGACTGTTTCCGAAGCATCCGGAATTACCCCTGCCCTTGCAATTGGAGATCCTTTTGGATATGTGTCCACCGATGGGCTCACGGGTCAGATGTCCTTGGAAGAACGAAATTTCGGATACTTGCCCTTTACGGGCTATTTGGTTCTGAATCGAGCGCTTTGGTTCAGCATCGCGATTGTTGCTTTTCTATTGTCCTATTTTAAATTCAGTTTTAAATCGTTTGGTAATAAAGTGGGTTCCAAGAAAAAAACACTCAAAGACGTATACGTCGCCCAAACAGAAAGTTTAAAAGCTACGTTGATTCCAAAATTATCATTCTCCACTGGCGACTTCATCAAAAAACTTTGGACTTTGGCCAAACTGGAGTTTCAAAATATTACACGACCTATGTCTTTTAAAATGATAATCGGAATCATAGTTTTAATGGAGATATTGCAGTCCCTGATGTGGAACGCCAGCTTTTACATTGGTCCGACCATGCCCTTGACCTCTACCATGACCCTGTTCCGCTTATCATTCGGGGTTTTTATCATGATGCTCATTATTATTTGGTCCGGTGAATTGTTTTTTAAGGACAGAGTGGTCAAAATAAGTGCCATTACGGATACCTTGCCCGTTCCCGTATGGGTTACTCAATTTTCGCGCTTTTTGGCTTTAGCGGGCATGGCTTTCATACTTGCTTTTTCGTTTATGGCGGTAGGTGTTATCGTTCAGGTTCTAAAAGGAGGTGCATCCCTAATGGAAGTAGGGCTTTTTGCCTACGACATGTTGGGATATAACTGGGGATGGTTGACCTATGTGCTCTGGATTGCTGTCGTATTTTTCATAGCCGGACTAACGGGAAACCGATTTCTGACCCATATTTTGAGCGTGGGTTCTTTTCTTTTGATCATCTTGGCCTTTGAGCTGGGCTTGGCCGAACAGGTTATTTTCGCGTATGCCGCTGTGCCGGGTCTCGAGGATTATTCCGAAATAAGTGAGTACGGAATATGGTATACTTCAGCAGTATGGTACTTTTTAATGTGGACAGTGGCTGCGATTACATTTGTTTTGCTGGGCATTTACCTTTGGGACAGGGGAGCAGGAAAAAGCTGGCTCACCAAATTATCGCTACGCGGAAAACAACTTAACCTAATGGGAAAGGTCGGGATTTTTGCCGCCTTGATCGCGTTCTTTGTACTGCAGTCCTTTATTGTAAAAAATGTCAACAAAAAAGGAAATTTCATACCAAGCGCTACATTGGAGGAGCTGGATGCCACCTATGAGCGGACCTATGGCTATTTGGCTGAAAGAGCCCATCCCAAGTACGCCCATCTTGATTTGCAATTTAACTTTTATCCCGAAAAGCGAAAAGCGTCTTACGTCGCGGATGTCCTTTTGATAAATCCATCTGACCGGCGGATTGATACCCTTTTCTTGAACACAAAACATGCAGTTGCGATAAATTCCGTATATCAGGAGGGTGAAATGTTGCAGGTCGTCAGACGAGATTCGGTACAACGTGTCTTTGGCTTTGCCCTGTCAAAACCGATGTTTCCGAAGGATACTGCCCTTGTTAAACTCAAAATGGTAAAAGACTACAAGGGTTTCACCCAAAGTGGAGCTGACCCACAAGCTGATTTGATGGCCAATGGCTCTTTTGGGGCCATAGCTGAATATCTACCGGTGATCGGTTATGATTCGGGTAGGGAATTGGACGAAAATCGAGTGAGATATGATCAGGGTTTGGCGAAATGGGAATCTCGATATCCGGAAATCAGGGATACAAAAGCACTGATGGAAAATCCGTTTGCCCCAGATGCACTCCGGGTCACAGGTTCGATAACTATTTCTACATCGGAAAATCAAGTGCCTTTTGCTCCAGGTCGCCTGCTTTCCACTTCAACCAAAAAGGGAAGGACCTCAAGAACCTACGAAATAGGATCCCCAACCTATTTTAACTGGTATTTGGGCAGCGCCAAGGTTGCGCAAAAGACTTTCAACTCGGGAAAAACAGGAATTTCCGTGTATGCTTCCCCAAAACATCCTTTCAACATCGACTTGTACGGAAAAGCTCTGGAAAAGGGAATAGACTACTTGAACAATGCATTTGGCGGATATCCTTATGAAGAAGTACGCCTTTTGGAAATCCCTTTCTATCAAGGGGAGTTTTTTGCATATCCCAACAGTATCGCCATATCCGAACGTGAAGGATGGTACGCCGATACCACAGGTATGAAGGAGCGGGCCTATATTTTTCAATCTACGGTAACGCAGTTGGCGAAGCACTGGATTCAGCATAATGTAAATATTGCGAATGTGCAAGGCGCCGAAATGCTATCGGTGGCCCTTCCCGAGAGCATTGGACTTCAAATACTTGAGAAGGAAATGGGACAAGAAGCTTTGGAACAGGTGATTGAAAAGAAAAGGGATTATGTAGGCCTGCACCAGGCCAACGAACCCAATAAGGAACCTCCTTTAATTTATGCGGATGGGGCTGATTATTTGGAACCACATAAGGGAGCCATCGCCTTGAACCGATTACAAAATATAATAGGAAGGGAAAAATACAATCGTGTGATACTCGATTTTATACAGAAAAAGCCCGAAGAACAAAAAGTATTTTTGGATTTGTACCAAAAATTATTGGATGCGGTACCCTTGGCCGAAAAAGAAAAGGTCGCTGATTTATTTGAACGTGTGAATATCCTTTAAAACAAAGGAGGTTACGTAACCTGGAAAATCAAATTCCCATCGGTTCCATGTCGGGAAAAGCAATTCTTCTACTTTTTGGTTCCAGTAGGTTTTGTGCGTGTTCTCAGGAACGGATGAAATAGAAACTGGAAGCAGCTTCAATAGCAAGAGGACAACCAGCACGGAATCACTGGACGGCTTTTGTAAGCTATGTTTTGGGAAAAGATGGCGAAAAACTAATGGTGGTCATCAAATATCAAGAAAAGCGGCCCGTTTAACCACTAAATGCTGGGTCAATGGACCAGGGTTATTCTTTGGCGCAATAGCGGGCTGATGAAAAAATAATCACGAAGGATTACGTTTTGCAAAAAATAAGGAACGTGTAAAACGATATTTAACATTACGACTCAAAAAGCAATTCCCATAAAACCTAAGCGGGAATTAAGGTCGGAAGAAAACTTGATTACCCAAGCGCGCTACAATGACTTGGCTTATTGGAATTCTTTAAATACCCAATCTTTTAAAAAAACCTTCTTTAAAGCTTTCTCCTATGGGAATCCTAATATCTTCAATTACAATTTTGCTCCTTTGTATGGATTTTATTTTACTGATGTTGACAAGAAAGGACTTATGAACCCGTATAAATTGTTCCGGGGGCAATTTCGCTTGAATATCCTTAAAGCTCATTAAGGTCAATATAGGTTTGGGGTGAATCGTATGTATTTTTAAATAGTCTTTTAAACCTTGGATGTATTTAATGTCTTCCATATTAATTTTGACCGTTTCGTATTCCGACTTCACAAAAAGGAAGTTTCCTCCACTTGGATTGCTGCCCGAAGAAGGGCTTACATTCTCATTGCCTCTATTGGAAAGTTTGTTTACCTCCATTAATTTTTTAACCCTGTTGATTGCCTTGATAAAACGGACAAAGGGAATGGGTTTGACAAGATAGTCAGAGGCATTTAGGTCAAATCCTTGAATTGCATACTGGGGATAGGCTGTTGTAAATACGAAATGGGGTCTATGGTCAATGGACTTGATAAAATCTATTCCATTGATTTGAGGCATCTCTATATCCAAGAAGACCAAGTCAATTTTTTCTTTGGACAATACACTTATAGCTTCAAAAGGATTGGTAAACGAACCCAAAACATTGATTTCCCCCAAGTCCTCGCAATAGGACTTTAATACACCGATGGCCAAAGGCTCATCATCAATAATTATGCATTGTATCATACCAGCTGTAGTTCTAGATTAACTGTATAGTTCCCATCATCCTTACAGATGAGCATGCTGTGTTCTTCTGGAAAAAGAATCTGCAATCGGTTTTTGATATTTTCCAGACCTATGCCGGAGCTTTCCAAATCTTTTTTATAAGGCCCGATCTTATTGATTACCTGAAAAAACAGCGTTTCAGAGATAATCTTGAGACTGATATCAACATAAGTGTCCCCCTTAAAATCCGTACCGTATTTGAATGCGTTCTCAACAAATGGTACCAGTAAGAGCGGAGCAATCAATTTATCATCATATTCTCCTGAAATTCTGAGTTTTACGTTCTTACTGTCCGACAAACGCAAAATTTGAAGTTGAACAAAATTCTTTATGTACTCTATTTCCTTGGTCAACGGTACCATTTCTTTTTTTGCCTCATACAACATATATCGCATTAACTCGGAAAGTGTTATGACCGCATGCGGGGCTTCTGAGGACTTATTCCTGACCAGACTATAAATGCTATTCAGGGAATTGAACAAAAAATGCGGATTCAACTGGGCACGGAGAAACTGGAGTTCGGTCTCTTTTCGACTCATTTCCTTGATACGACTCAGCTTTTCCCTTTTATATAAGTCTTTGGTAAGCCCCATAACACCTCCCAATAGAAAAAAGGAAAACGAGGAAATCGCCAACATGGCCATCGACATGCGTTTCAAAGGAGTAAAGTTGGTAACCCCCGTGAATTCAGATATTTTGGTCAAAGGACCTGTGGAAAAGTAGGTGTTCACTACGAGATTAAAAACAACAAGCAGTAGTACTGAAACCAAGATATATTGCCAAAGTCTTTTTTTTAACAAAAGAAAGGGCACCAAAAGAAGATAATTCACATAAGTTAAAAATGGTGCTACGATCATTCGCGGAAGAAACTCCAAATGCACCTCGCCAAACTGGGAAAAACTTAAGGCCATGGGAAAAGATACAAAGCACAACCAAACGATGAGATGAACATATACTTCTTTTATCCGTAACATAGCCAGCTTTTATAAAGTCCTTAAAATATGGAATCTTTTTTTGAATCAAACCTCAGAACACGTGTTAATTCCTCTTCCCGAATCACGGGTGATTTTTTCTTTCTGAGCTTTTGCAAGACGATGGTCCCCAACTGTTGTGCTATCTGTTCTGAAGGAATTCGTTGGTTCCCCTGAATCAGGGGCAATTTTTCCTGACGGATCAAGAGCCTATCTCCCTGGTATATCGAATATCTCCAACCTTCGTCATCGGTCAGACGCGTCACCGATAACTCTAACCCGTCCGTTAACTGGTTTTGCCAAAATCCCAGATACCGACTTTGATACCAGAAGAATAAAAGGCCGATAACAACAAATATCGTGATGTACAAAAAGATGTCCTTCAATTTCATCAGAGGAGGTTACAGTCTCTTTTATCAGTCATCCTCATCTTCCTCCTCTAACGGGAAAAATTCCCGATTATCGTCCAAGTACAGATTTCCGCTTCTACCTAAAGCCAGAAAAGCACGGGTTCCATCATAAAAACCAACGGAACCTTCCCGAGAAACTCCCTCGTAATTTGTTTTTTCCTCCCATAGATCGGTAGAAGGATCATATTCCCAAACACTACTTAAAGTACCTGTACCTCCGTTGCCACAAGCAATGTATCCTTTATCCCCTATCGGAAACCCTACTGCGTTGCTTCGCACTATGGTATAGTCGTCATCATCATCAATATCAAGCAAAGCGATCCAAGAATCCGAGGTTAAATCAAACGCCCAGAAATCCGTTTGGTTCCGTCCGTTTGAGACCCCGGTGCCCATGTAGACCAAATTTCCAATCTTAAAGGTCGTGGCATTTCTTCGTTTGGTTCCTCCAAAACCTACTATCTCTGTCCAGGTATCTGTATTCGGATCGTATTTCCAAAAGTCTTTTCGGTCGTTGTCCCCGTCAAATCCGGTTCCAATATAACCATGGGTATCCGAACCAAAGCCCACGGCCCCTCTTCTTGGGTTGCCTTGAAAATCGGTTATCGGGGTCCAGGTGTTGGAAGCAGGAGTATATTTATAAAAGTCGGCCAGCTCATTGTCCCCATCGAAGCCAAGTCCCACATAACCTTCATCTCCAATTGTGAACGAGCTTGCGGCGCTACGGGCAATTCCGGGGAATGTGGCCCCTTGTGACCAAAAGTTCCCATCCATATCGTAAATCCAGAAATCGGTCAAATAGTCATCTCCATCATAACCTGTTCCCATATAGCCTTTGTTCCCTATACTAAATGCAGCAGAGCTGCTTCTTGGGGTTCCATCCAATACGGAACGATCTATCCAATTGCCCAAATCCTCTTCATCCTCATCGCCAGAACAGCTAAGAAAGGCAAATACACAAAACATGGAAACAAAAACCCCCATCCTAGTTCTTGTCATAATGCAATTCATTGTTTTCATTGTTTCTATTTAAAATTGTACATAATTCCCATTGAAAAAAATAGTGATGATCCCTGCCCAAAATCATACAGTTGATCATCGGCACCATCCTGAATCTCAAAAGCGTCGACAAACTGGTATCCTACCCGGGTGGAAGTCGTAAAATTGGGTTGAAGTCTAAAATGATATCCCAGAGCCAATTGGGAGCCAAACTGGACCAACTTGGTGTTCAACTGATCTACCAAACCCTCTATTTGAAGAGCGCTTGAAATATTGGTGTATGTCCCAGAAAATTCGTGCTCCAATATCAATTGATTCCTTTTGTTAACCTGCAATCCAATGGAATTGTATGGAAAACCCAGACTCAGAAGAATTCTTCGGAAAACACGTGCTTCGTAGTGGACCCAAGGTAATACGCTGGGACTACCGAATAAAGTATCGTAAAGAACACCGATACCCAATTGTTGCCTACCACTATGACCATCCGACCAAGTTTTGGAGATGGCGGCGTAGAAGTTCCAAAGAAAATCCTCATTGGAAAGGGAATTGGTCCAGGTTGAAGCAATGGTAGGTCGAAACGACAGGATTCCGGAAAGAGACCCCCCCAAATCATATCGATACGCTAAGTCCAGCTGCAATTGATGAGACTGTTCCAACTCATTCAAAGGAAACAGTCCTTCTCTATCAAAAAAGTCGAAATCCCGTTTAAGATAGTCCAAGGATACCACCAATTTTTCAGAATTTTTCAAAATTCCCTGTCTAAAGCCAAGGGTCAAATTTGAAATTGTGGTATTTTCCATTTCGGTCCATACGCTATAGTCCATTATCGCAATTTCCCTTTGGGAACTGACTTTTTTGCTACTCAATACTATAAACATCACACACAAAACTCGACTCAACCTATCTTTTTGTTCAAAACTATTGGTGAGATTTTCGGCTTTGAAATATTATATACATGTCCGCTCCTTTTCTATACCAATTCGGGGTATTGATCGACCAACCCGCTATTTGCTGTTCAATCGAAGAAACAATGGATTTGTAGATACAAAAACCATCTAGGTCTAATTAACTCCAATCTTATTGGGCGTTTCAATTCTTTTGTTGGAGCTAAATGGATTTATTGCAATGAGGAGATTTATTTTTTCATCTGGACTTTTTGTCCTGATTCTTGCCTGTAGCATAGATACTTCAGAAATACCTACACTTGAAGTAGGACAGGATTTTGCCGACTCCAATGTCAGGGTCATTTTGTTGGACACCTTTACCGTTGCTGTTTCCACCATGAGATTTGATAGCATCATCACCTCTGGTACCAACCGAATTCTTGTGGGCCAATACAAGGATAGTTTTTTCGGTAACGTAAAAGCGTCCAGTTTTTTGGAACTATCACCACCGCTTTATGACCTTCCCTCCGATGCCGAATTGGACAGTGTGGGTCTTGTTTTGGGTTACGATAGATATTTCTACAGTGATACAACCCGGACATCCCATCTCAACATACATCTTCTATTGGACGATTTACGAACCGATGATGATATCTTCTACAACACCAGCAAAATCCTCTTTGATTCGATACCTCTGATAACACAGATTTATTTACCGGAACCCCGGGATGAGGATTCTTTGTTCATAAAACTGCCTTTTGCGTTTGGAGAACCGCTTTTTGAAGGGATTCGCGACAATGACATCAATGATGTGGAGGAACTCCGGGAGACCTTTCGTGGAATTACCATCCAACCTGGAAACGATGATGATTCGAGTGTCATTGGTTTCACATCCAATTCCAGCAGGAGTTATATTCGGTTTTTCTATCGTATCCCACAAGAATTTGACGATGTGGAAAGCACGTTGGACTTTGCGATACAAACCAATGCACTAGAACCCAAAATATTCAACCGTATTCAAAATAGTCTGTTCGACCCGGTGTTGGATACACTTATCGATCAGGAAATCAACTTGCCTTCTGTACAATCCAATAATCGAAGTTTTATCCAGTCCGGCACGGGATATGCCTCGCGCATACAATTTCCTACGATAAAGCAGCTGTTCGACATACCTGGGGAAGGAACCATTCTCAGCGCTACCCTGCGTTTAAAACCACCACCCAGTACGTACAACGATAATCTTCCAATACGGGACTCATTGACCATATTGCTGGTAGACCAAAACAATAGGATAACCGAGCAACTATTTTTTGGAGGTCAACCTGTATTTGGCGTGGTCAACCAAGAATTGGAGGAGTTTGACGATCTTATTTATGAAATTCCCATTGGGGTTTACGTGGATAGGGAACTGAATGAAACAAATTTTGTGGACGATGCATTCATTGTCTATCCGCCCGAATTTGGCCAAAGCGTGGACCGTGTTATTCTTGAAGGGGAGGAAGGCGATGACTTTAGCGCCAGTTTGGTACTAACCTATGCGATTTATGATGAGGATGAATAAAGGAAAACTATGCATATGGGCAGGGTTGGTGGCCATTTACTGTTCCCATTCCCAAACCAATAGATTAACAGGCTCGCCCTACTCACTTTTCGGCCTTGGCATTGAGAGCAGTTCCAATGTTGGAAAAAATGCGGCCTTAGGTGGAGGAGGCTTTGCCTTAAATAATCCCAATGCCATAAATATTCGTAATCCTGCCTCTTTCGGGACAGAAAGCACAAACTCCTTTGTTTTCGATATTGGTTTTTTGGGGGAACTGAGCACTATTCAAAACAACACCCTTGAAGAGAACCGGCTCGCCAGTAATTTTTCCAGCTTGTCCTTTTCTGCCAACATTGACGAAAAGTCCACAGTTGCCCTGGCGGTGTTACCCTATTCGGATGTTGGCTACTCGCTTTTGGGCATTGAAAGTAATATAGAGGGTTCCTTTGATCAATTCAACAGCAATATTTTTGGAAGTGGGGCATTGAACAATTTCAATCTGAGCTATGGGCGAACCCTGTTCAAGGGTTTACGGTTGGGTGCCAAAATTTCATATTTGTTCGGAAACGTCGAGGAAACTGAAATCGTGCAGAGTGGAATAAGCGGGCTTACCGTGGCAGAAACCAGCACGTACAGTGGAGTGCAATTGGGACTTGGACTGCAAGCGGACCTTACGAAACACATCAAATACGGAGGGGCCATCAATTTCCCCACGGAACTGTCAGGAACTCAAGATAGAACGGTCACTAAAATTTTAGATTTTACCCAAAGTCCGGTAGAATCTGAAACGGACATCCAGTTGGAAAAATTTGAGTTGCCCTGGGAAATCCATAATGGTATTCTCATTAATCCATGGAAAAACCTATTTCTCAATTTTGATCATAGTTTTAGGGCCTGGGATATTACGCAACAACAGGACAACATTGGTGAGTTCGTGGACCAAAATATCTTTTCCATGGGTGCTGAGTTCAACATTGATACCAATGGTCTTAAATATATTCAAAGGATGCAATTTAGAACGGGCTATTACTATGACACGGGGTACCTATCCATTCGGGGAGAGAACATCTCAAGTCGCGGCATTTCATTTGGTATCGGATTTCCATTCGGTAGGGGCAATAGCTCTATGCTCAATTTTTCATACACCAATATGGATAGAGGAAGTACCAACACGATATTGGTGCAGGAGAACATCCATTCCATAAATATCAATATTAGCCTGAAAGATATTTGGTTCTTAAAACGAAAAATCAACTAGTGCGTACATTTTTTAGACCAACTTTTGATTATTCCCTACGACCGCCATACTCGGCTTCATCGATACATTTATCGTATTGGTCTTTGCTTTGGCTCAGTAAGTATATTTTATTCTTCCATGGCGGGCACTAGGATATAGTTTCGCTTCCATCAAGTCTTTTCTATGAGAAATTTGATGGTATTTGTAGGTTTTCTGGTAATGGCATCTAGTGAAGCACAGTTGCCCATAATGCTGGGCAGTTCTAAAGAATTTGAACCCCTCAGTATCAATTATGGGCAACTTCCTGATTTAGGAAGAACCGAACTTCGAAATTATGGTATTAACCTGAACCTTGTTAAACCGCTAACCAAAGGAATTCTTGGTTTAGGGTTGGGATATCAACGTTTTGATTTCAACTTTAATGAATCCACGAATGCCCTGGAACTTTCGACTTTTGAAAAAATGAACACCATCAATGTGGGTATTTTTTATGTAAGACCATTAAAAAACAATTGGGGACTTCTCTTTTCAGGTGGAACTGCCTTGATGTCAAACTTTGCAGCTGGTATATCGGGAGAAGATTTCGTTTTTAACGCGCTTGTTGGATTTACTAAAAAATGGGGAGATGAAAACCGAAATTCCAACTTGCTCTTCGGTGCATTTTATGGGACCCAATTTGGCGAACCTACTGTTTTTCCGGCGATATCCTTTAATCAAAAACTCAACGAACGTTGGAGCTACTCCCTTGGCATTCCGGTAACGGGACTGACATATACAATCAATGAAACGCAAAGTATCTCTCTTCTGGCCTCACCACAAGGGATATTTGGGAATTACGCTGACGAAATCCCTGTCACCGGTAACAGGACCTTGAAAAACACCAAACTTCAGTTTAACGGAATACATACCCGACTTTCTTACCGTTTTCGGTTTACCGATAACCTGGCATTTATTGGTGAGGCGGGCCTCTTTGCAAATCCCACTTTAAAAATCCTGGATAGTGCCAATGAAGCGATTTTTGATTTTGATCCTGAAAGTAGCACCTACTTCAATTTAGGACTTCGGTATGTCCTTCAAAAACAACAAAAAAACTCTACAAAATAATATGCTCACAAAAACCAGACTTCTTGTGTTTCTCACGATAGCGATGTTGTCACTGTCGGCTTCGGGGCAAGTAAAAATGAACGCTATGGAAATGGCAGAGTATCAAAACAATTTAATGAAATCAGAATTACATCTTGATACGGCACAGTTTGAAAAAGTGGAAGAACTCAATTTAAGATACTCCAAAAAAACCGCGGAACTTTTGAACAAAGAAGGTTCGATGTTCGGGAAAATAGGCGACATGAAAAAAATCAAAAAAGCGAAATACGCGGAACTTGAACAAATCTTGACCAAAGAACAAATGGAGGTGTACGAAGATGACGTAGAACCACAAATTCGTAAAACCCTACGAAAAAAAATGTCAGAAGAATGAAGAACTGGGTCAAAGTTCTATTGGGATCAGCCATTGTATTCCTTGGAATACTCGTATTTATCCTTATGCTGAAAAATGGCCGGAAACCTCAGCAGGAAGAAGTAAACAAACCAAGGAGGGTTTCAACCCGTTTGGTTGTCCCTGGGAATTTACCTTTTGTAATAGAGGCAACAGGATCCTTAATGGCCAAAAGAAAGATAGAACTTTACAGTGAGGTTCAAGGGGTACTAATCGCTACAGCCAAGGAATTCAAAGCGGGGAATGAATTTTATAAAAACCAGACCATACTACAGGTCAATAGCGCAGAATTTGAAGCACAACTTTTAGCGAGCAGGAGTTCTTTTTTGAACAAAATTGCAAGTATGCTCCCGGATATGGAAGTTGAGTTTGCACAAAGCTCCCAAAATTGGCAGTCATATCTACAAGAATTTAAAGTGTACAGCTCTTTGGGCAACTTGCCGAAGCCCATGTCCGAATCTGAACGTTTGTTCTTGACCGGAAGAGGCATTTACGAAAACTTTTATACTGTAAAAAATCAAGAAGAAAGACTTTCAAAATATACACTGAAAGCTCCATTCAATGGGGTAGTTACCGAGTCTTTGGTCAATGAAGGAACGCTTGTACGAAGTGGACAGAAACTAGGGGAGTTTATAGACACCACCCTATTTGAAATTAAGTTAGAAGTACCTGCCCAGTACGGTAACTATATAGAAGTTGGTAAAGAAGTTACATTGCGCACTTTGGACAATGGCCAAGAGCATCAAGGAAAAATTAGCAGGGTGAACGCAAAAATTGATCTAGATACCCAAACGATGACGGTTGTTGTCGAAATATCCGGTAAAACCCTCAAAGAGGGGCAATTCTTAAAAGGAATCATTTTTGGCGAAACAATAGAAAATGTGGTCAAAATTAACAACAATCTTCTGGTAGAAAACAATCAAGTATATGTTGTCAAAGACAGTATGCTCCAATTGCAGCCTGTTACCCCAATCAATTATTTGGGGGACAGCGTTGTGGTTCGGGGTCTTAAATCCAACACCCTATTGATTGATAAGGTATTGGCCAATGCCTATCCTGGTATGAAAGTAGTATTCTAAGCACGTTTACGAAGAAAAAAGTCATAGCGTATTTTAAAAAATATCCAGTGGAGGGCTAAAATTTCGTCCTCGGGTTTTTAATCTTTCGCTATTTTGGATTCCAACAACTCAACTCATCCATATTCCCACTTTCAGACCCAACCCTGATCAACGTGCAGGTTTCTTTCCCCGGTGCCTCGCCTAAAGAAGTTGAAGAGGGAGTTGTTGAGAAAATAGAGAGAAACCTAAAAGGTCTAGAAGGTATAGACCGCATTACCTCCATCTCTAAAGAAAACTCCGGTACTGTAAGTATTGAAGTATTGACCGATTTTGACATTAATCTGGTCTTGGATGAAGTCAAAAATGCCGTAGATAAAATTCCTTCCTTTCCCATTGGTTCGGAACCTCCGGTAGTAGAAAAGGTAAAACCCACGCGTCCCGGAATATCCTTTGTTCTAGTCGGCGATAATGTGCCATTGGGCATCCTCAAGCATACCGCCCAAGAAATAGAGGAAGATCTCTTAAGAATAGATGGTATTTCACAGGTGTCCCTTTCCGGTTTTCCAGAAGAAGAAATACAGATTTCAGTAACAGAACCGCGATTGCGAAGTTTAGATGTAACCTTTGACCAAATTTCAAATTCAATTTCCAACGCCAATGTTTTGGTCACTGGCGGCAGCGTTAAAACCAGCAACGAAGAATATACGCTTCGAGCAGAAAACGAGGTGAAGTATGCAGATAAATTGGGAGATATTGTGGTCAAATACAATGCTTCAGGAGGCAAAGTCCTGCTTAGGGATGTGGCGAATGCCATTGACACGTTTAACGAATCTCCAGACCTGATAAAATTCAATGGTAAAACCGCCATTGCAATTGCCATAACAAATACGAATTCAGAGGATCTTATCGGAAGTGCCGAGGCGGCTAGAAAGTATCGCGAAGCATTTAACGCCAAACACGACAATCTAGCTCTAGAAATCACTTCAGATTTTTCGGTGGTTATCGAGGACCGAATTGCACTTCTTTTGGAAAATGCCATTCTCGGAATGATTTTGGTTCTGCTCCTTCTCTCCTTTTTTCTGAGACCCCGTGTGGCATTTTGGGTCGCTTTTGGACTTCCAATTTCATTTTTTGGGATGTTTATCCTTCTCCCACATTTTAACGTGACCTTGAACATGCTATCCCTTTTTGGAATGATACTGGTCATTGGCATTTTAGTGGATGATGGGATTGTCATTGCAGAAAACATCTACTCCCGGCACGAAAAGGGAGAATCACATATTAAGGCAGCTGTAAACGGAACCATGGATGTTCTCGTACCCATATTGGCAGCTATTGCTACCACCATTTTGTCTTTTTCCATTTTCTTTTTTCTAGATGGACAAGTGGGCTCTTTCTTCGGGGATATAGCTGCTGTTGTTGCCATAACCCTGGCCGTTTCACTTATTGAGGCACTGATAATTCTGCCGTCACATTTAGCGCATTCCAAGGATTTGGAAAGGGAATCAAAGACGTACAAGTTCAATGTTTGGGGAAACAGCCTCATACGGTTCTTGAGGGACAGGCTTTATTCTCCAGCGCTACGGTTCACTTTAAAAAATAAATTTATTTCGTTTTGTACGCTTTTGTTCTTCTTTATTTTGACCTTGGGAGCCTTTGCCTCCGGGATAATTAAATTGACCTTTTTCCCAAACAACGCGAGCGACCAGATTACGATTACCATCAATACCCCACAAGGAACCGGAGAGCGGGTCACTGATTCCCTCAGCATCTATGTAGAAGAAAAAATTTGGAAAGTGAATCAGGAGCTGGGCAAAAATGGACTTGGGAATCCGCACATCCAATCCTCTTTAAGGAAAGTGGGACCTAGTAGTTCACAGTCCTCAATTACCTTGAATCTAGCCCCAAGTGAAACCAGGACGTTGTCCTCATCGGACATAGCTAATCGTATCCGTGAAGAAGTTGGTGAAATACCTATGGCAGAGGAATTGAGTTTCGATTCCGGGAGAAATGTAGGCGGTAAACCCATTTCAATATCGCTCCAATCCAAAAACCTGGAAAGTTTGGAGCAAGCTAAAGCGATTGTCTACGCCGAGCTTAGAAAAAATCAGGACATCAAGGATATTGTGGATACAAGTCCACAGGGAGGCAAGGAATTAAAGCTGGAACTCAAGGAAAATGCAGAACTTATGGGAGTCACTTGGAACGACCTTATGGGACAAGTTCGCAGTGCTTTCTTTGGAAAAGAAGTACAACGCGTACAGCGCGGACAGGATGAGGTCAAAATATGGGTACGGTACGGTCCCAGTGATCGCTCCAGCCTAAACGATGTTCAAAACATACAGATTTCATCCCCAAAAGGACGAATTCCGCTTTCCGAGATTGCGACTTTTAGTGTACAAAGAGGTGAGGTTTCCATAAACCATCTAGACGGGATGCGGGAAGTTACCATAGAAGCCGACTTGGCAAATCCCAAGGCAAGTCCTACCGAAATTATGCAAGATTTGACCACTCGAATACCCCTACTACTTAAAGATAGCTACTCGGATGTAAATCTAGGTACAGAGGGACAAAATCGTGAAGTGGACCGTATTACGGAATCAGCCACTAAAGTTCTTCCACTTATCATTTTTTTAATCTACGTTACCATTGTTTTTGCATTCCGGTCGTACAGCCAACCCCTTATCCTTTTGGCCATAGTCCCTTTTTGCCTTATCGGGGTCGCTTGGGGGCATTGGATACATGGCTTCCCGATGAGCATTCTTTCTTATTTGGGCATTATCGGACTTATAGGGATTGTAGTAATTGATGGCTTGGTCTTTACGGGGAGGTTCAACGATTTTTTAAAAGAAGGTCTTCCCTTTGATGAAGCACTTTATGAGACGGGGCGAGCACGTTTCCGAGCAATTTTCCTTACCTCCATTACCACGATTGCGGGACTCGCCCCTTTAATGCTGGAACGTAGTCTCCAAGCGCAGTTTTTGATTCCCATGGCCATTTCCATATCCTACGGCATTGCTGTTGCCACTTTGCTCACGCTTTTCTTGTTGCCTATCCTTTTGTCAGTTTCGAATGGTATAAAGGTTTTTGCAAATTATCTCATAACTGGAAAAAAACCAGCTCGGGAAGAAGTGGAACGTGCCATTAAAGAATTAAAAGTGGACCATGTTGATATTTAGAACAGTACTTTTTTCCGTTTTATGTACCTCCGTTGCTATTGCCCAGAAGACGCTTACCATGGATGAAGCCCTAGCCATTGCCCTAAAAAATAACTACGATTTAAAAATTGCAAAAAATAACACGGCGTTGGCAAATATTGAAGCAGGTACTTTAAACAGCGGATATGTCCCAAAGGTCACCGCCGCAGCGGGGGTAAACTATTCAGATGAAAATCAAAACGTGTTATTTTTGGATGAAACCACAACATCTGTGAATGGCGCCGTAACTGAATCGTATAATGCGTCCATAACCGCAGAGTATGTTATTTTTGACGGTTTGGTCCGAAAATTTACGCACCAAAACAACCAAGGCAATTTAAATTTGGCCAAGTTGCAGGAGAGGCAACAAATCGAAAATAACATCATTTCCATTTACAATGCCTATTTCAACCTCGCCCTTCAAAAACAGGTAGTGGAAAACTTGAAACGTAACATTGAGAATTCTACGGACAGATTAGATCGTGCCGGCAGAAAACTGAAATACGGGCAAGGTACCAAATTGGATCAGCTTAATGCCGAGGTTGACCTGAACAATGACAGTATTTCCTATGTGGAGGCATTTCGGGATCTAAACAACTTAAAGCGCGACCTGAACTTACTGCTTGGCCGAAATGTGGCAACAGATTTCAATGTGGACACCACAGTAACTTTCAAACCTGTCTTGGATAAACAATTTATACTGGAATCCGCTGAAAAGGAGAACATCCAAGTACTTTTGGCCGATCAGAATATTTTATTGAGCGATTTGAACTTAAAAATCAATAGGGCCCAATTTTTACACAAAGTAATTGGTTCGGGTTCCTATCGATGGAACGAAAGCCAAAATCCGCCGACATCTTTTGCGTTGGCCAACGAATCTTACGGCATCAATCTTGGGTTGAATCTCTCGTGGAACATCTTTGACGGTAGTGCCGCGACACGCATAAAAACCTCAAAAATTACAAGAGAAAATCGGAAAATAGAACTGAATAAGGTAAAAGAGCAGCTCTTAACAGATGTGTTGAATGCCTACGAAAGCTACCAGATTGCACAATATTCGTTACAAGCGGAAGAAAACAACCTTAAAATCAATGAACTGAACTTCACCAGAACAAAACGAGAATACGCTTTGGGTCAGATTACTTCCGTTGAATTCAGACAGGCCCAGATTAACCTTTTCAATGCCCGAAATAATCAAGCTAGGGCTAAATACGATTTGAAGATAGCAGAAGTACAGCTTCTGCAATTGGGGGGATTGTTGGTTTGACCCAGCGAATCTCTTTTCAAATCCTAGCTATCGTTTTTTGGGAATTAGCGGGATTTTTAAACTATGGATTCGTATTTCTTATGTCCAACTCCTTGAATGCAATTCAGGTTTTGCTGAAAACACTACTGATAAAGTTTAATCCATTTGAACACTGCTAGTGTTTATATCAGAATTTTTCCACACTTAAGACAATAAAAAAACCCTGTCGAAATTGGACAAGGTTTTAAAGTATTCGCTACTGAAAGTAGCGTAATGTGGGCCCTACTGGATTCGAACCAGTGACCCCCTGCTTGTAAGGCAGGTGCTCTGAACCAACTGAGCTAAGAGCCCGCACCATTTTTTAAATGGGAGTGCAAATATAGTATCATTTTCCGTTTTGCAAAAAGAAAACCCCTAAAATATCAAAGTACTTCAGCGACCACAAAGGTGCTGCCTCCAACAAAGACAAGATCGTTTGCCTTCGCCATTTTTTTTGCCGCTTTAAATCCTTCTTCCACGCACGAATAAACTTTACCGATTAGCCCAAATTGTAGGGCTTTCTCCTGAAGAACATCGGCTGGGAGCCCTCTGGTTATCATCGGCTTTACAAAGTAATACTGTGCTTTTTTTGGAAAAAGGGGCAATATATCTTCCAATTTTTTTTCCATTACAAATCCAATGACTACATGCAGATTTTCAAACTTTTGGTCACGGATTTGCGCGAGTACTGACTTAAGACCTTCTTGATTATGGGCAGTATCACAGATGACCGTCGGATTCTTTTCCAACACCTGCCATCTTCCTTGTAGACCAGTATTCTTTACTACATTCGCCAGACCTCTTTCCAGATGTTTCTCAGAGACTGTAAAGCCTTTTAAAACAGCTATCACACACCGGACACCTCTGCTATTTTTTTGTTGGTATGCGCCTAAAAGGTCAGTAGGGTAGGATTTCATCTCCAATTCTTGGGCAAAATATATTTTGGATTTTCGCTGAGCAGCGATCAGACGAAAGATTTCTGCGGTTTCCGTCTGTCTTTCACTTATGACAACTGGAACGTTCGGTTTTATGATACCTGCCTTTTCCAAAGCAATTTTTTCCAGTGTATTGCCCAAAATGTCCATGTGGTCATACCCAATATTGGTAATTAGGGAAACTTCTGGAGTTATGATGTTGGTTGAATCAAAACGACCTCCGAGGCCAACCTCCACGACAGCGATATCAACTTTTTCTTCTTTGAAATACCTAAAAGCCATTCCTACGGTCATTTCAAAAAAAGACAGCGCATTATCCGTTAAATAGGACTGGTGTTTTTGAACAAATCCTGTCACAAATTTCTTTGACACAGTTTCACCATTTATTCGAATACGTTCCCTAAAATCTTTTAGGTGCGGAGAGGTATACAGTCCCACCTTATATCCCGCCTCCTGTAGAACCGACGCCAACATATGGGCCGAAGACCCTTTCCCATTCGTCCCTGCCACATGAACACTTTTAAATGCCAAGTGGGGGTTCCCCAAAATTGTACTGAATTTTTGGATATTGTCCAGTTTGTGGTTCAGTGCAGAAATACCCTTCTTTTGATACATGGGAAGTTGGGCAAACATCCATTGAATGGTCTCCTGATACGTCATAGGGTCATTGGCCCAACTTAAAGTTAACCACAACAAAACCTATTTGCTGTGATGGTGCCTTAGCATCTAGGTTCCACTTGTGAAGTAATGCAGTTTTTCGAGCAGGCTCCAAAAGACACGGTGCATTATTTGTGGTTCCCTTTACTCCCGGAGTAGCCTGTACAACTTTGCCGTTTCTATCGACCAGGATACGAACCACGACCCGTCCATCTTCATTACAGTCTTGGCGAACGGCACCTTTGCTGATAAGCGAACGTCCATTAAGCCCATATCCTCCGCTTCCACTTCCACTCCCTGGTGTCCCATAATAGCTGGTGGCATAGGGATTGCCAGCCGGATTCCCTTTGTCGCCCTTGCGCGCGTCATCTCCTTCGCTTCCTGTTGTTCTTCCGTCAGATTTACCAATACCGCCTATCAAAGCATCCAGGTTGCGTTTTTTGGTTTCTTGTTCCTTCTGTTTGCGTTCTTCTGCTGCCTTTTTCTCGCGGACAATCCGCTCTTTTTCGGCTTTGGCACGTCTGGAGGCTTCTTCTACTTTGCGATTGGCTTCCTTCTGTTGATTGATTTTCAGGGTCTCCTCATCATCAGTTGTCAATACCTTTTCCACTGGTTTTTCTGGAGCTGATTCCTTGGGTTCTGATGGTTGCAACGCTTGTTTGACCGATTCCGATTGTCTCTGTTTAGGGGGCTGTCTTACTTTTTCCTTAGGTTGTACTTTACCAGAACCAAAATCGGTGGTCCCAAAATTAATGGCTATCCCATTTTCTATCGGTGGGTCCATATAGGTCAGACCGATATAAAAAAGCAATAAAAGTAAAACGCTTAGTAAGAAAGTGGTAAGCGTAAATGATTTTTTCTTGTGTCTCGTATCTAAAAATGGCATTACTTGGGTCGCACCGCCAAGATGACCTTATAACTGTTCCTATTGGCAATATCCATTACGTTGACCGCTTCCTTTATGGCAACGCTCTCTTCCGCCCTAAGAATAATAGTAGGCTTTTCTTGCCCTTCCAGTGCTTTCTTTAATTCAATTTCAATGTATTCTTCGTTAATCTGCTCGTTGTTCACAAAATACTCCAGGTTTTTATTGATGGTCACTGAAACATTTTGGGTATTTGTCGATTTGCCCTTGGCTTTGGGCAGGAGAAGGTCCAATGCATTGGGCGCGTTGGAGGTCAGCATGAAAAAAACCAACAACAGAAATACAATATCCGTCATGGAGGACATACTGAATTCGGGACTGACTTTATTTCTTCCCTTTAATTTCATAAGGAATCGTCTCTTTTAAATAGGTTCATTGAGCAAATCCAAAAACTCGACCGCATTCGCTTCCATTTTATGCACTACCTTATCGGTCCGATTCACCAAATGGTTATACCCAATGTAGGCGATGATACCTACAACGAGTCCTGCAACAGTTGTGGTCATGGCAGTATAAATTCCAGAAGCCAAAGATCCCATTTCCGCTTGCCCCCCGCTAGAGGCCATTTCATGGAAAGCCAAAATCATGCCAATAACCGTTCCAAGGAAACCTATCATAGGAGCTGCTCCGGCAACGGTGGCCAAGACACTCACGTTTTTCTCCAATTTATAAACTTCCAAGGTTCCCGCATTTTCTATAGCCGTATTGATATCATCCAAGGGTTTACCAATCCGCGCTACTCCCTTTTCAGTCAATCTTGCTACGGGCGAGTCGGTTTGTACACATAGTAATTTAGCGGCTTCCAATTTACCGCTGGTAACGTGATCCCGTATCTGGTTCATGAAGTTCTTATCGATTTTGGAGGCTGCCTTTATCGCAAAAATACGTTCGAAATAAATGTAGAGTGCGACAAACAGCAGCACAAAAAGTACTGCTATGATCACAATACTCCCTGTTCCTCCATTGACGATCAAATCAATCACAGAAAGTGTTTTTTCCTCTGAAACAGCTGCCCCCAACTCAGCACCTGTCTCTACCTCTTGAATAATGTTCATATAAAAATCCCCAATTTTATGTTGCAATAATAACGGAGATTTTTTTGTTAAAGTATCTCTTTAAAGGAAAAATCGCATAACAATAAAACCGATAGCTCCTGCTATAAAACCTAAAAAGGCCAACCATGCTATTTTTTTTAGATACCAAAAGAAGTCTATCTTTTCCATACCCATGGCAACAACCCCAGCGGCAGAACCAATAATGAGCATACTACCACCGGTTCCCGCAGAATAGGCAATAAAATGCCAAAGGGGATTGTCCAGGGGTTCAGAGAACATGCCCAAACTCGCAGCGACTAGAGGTACATTATCAATAACCGCGGAGCCAACGCCAAGAATGATTACGACCAAATCAGAAACCTCGGTACCTTCTAATTCGGTGCCCAACAGGCCAATACCTTGTTTAAGGCCTTCGGCAAAATTGAAGAGAAGACCTAAAGATTCAAGAGCTGCAACTGCCATCAAAATCCCTAAGAAAAAAAGAATACTTGGCAGCTCAATTTTGGTCAATGCACTATGCACCGGGCTGTGGTGGGAACTAGCATCGCTTTCAGGATTCACCGAAGAAATGGAAATCTTGGTTTGGCTGTATATCTCTGCAAAAGTTGCAACAACGGCAAGGGACAGCATCATACCCACATAGGGTGGTAGGTGTGTAACTGTTTTGAATATGGGGACAAAGACAATGGCACTAAGCCCCAAATAGAGCATTCTTGCGCCAAACTTTGATTTGGATGCTCCTGCCTCCTCAACCTCAATTTCTCCTTTAAATGGAGATAGGAAAGAAGCGATAAAGGTTGGGACCAACATACAGAGTAGTGAAGGCAATAACAGATAACTTATTAATTTTCCGGTAGATACCTTGTTTCCAATCCAGAGCATCGTCGTGGTCACATCCCCGATAGGAGACCATGCTCCCCCTGCATTGGCTGCAATCACAATCAGACCTGCATACCAAAGTCTGGAATTTCTGTCATTCACGATTTTTTGTAAAATAGAAATTAGAACTATGGTCGCGGTCAGGTTGTCTATAATGGCAGATAGGATAAAAGCCAAAAAAGCGAAAATCCATAAGATTTTTTTCTTACTGCGGGTTTTTATGAAGGTCTTTATCGTAGCAAAACCATCGAAATAGTCTATGATTTCTACGATGGTCATCGCACCCAGAAGAAAGACCAAAATTTCAGATGTTTTACCCAGATGGTGGAGCAAGGTTTCTTCCAAAAGATGCATTTTCTCCTCATGCCCCAAGGCGCCGAAGTTATCCAAAAGTGCATGTTTGGTTGAATCAAACCAAGTGGTAAAACCATCGATTCCAAATGCCATAATGGCCCATAAAATGGCCATCATGGCCAGTGCGGGAATAAGTTTATCAATCTTCAGATTGTGTTCTAACGTAATGGCGAGATATCCAAGAACAAAAATTACAATCAGTAAGGTCTCCATATTGAGTTGGTTTATTTAGTTGTTCAACAGTAGATGTAACACGCTACTTTGCTAAAGATATTCAAAATGAGTTTTTCCACATAATCTTACCTTCATAAAAAAGGTTGGTCCAAGAAATGACCAGCTGAATGGATTTCTTTTATTTCTTAAATCATTCGCATTTATGTCCACTTTGCTTTAGAAAATCCCTATTGAAAAACTATATTTGTACACCTTTTTTAATTATTTTCCAATATTATGGATTTTACGCTTTCCGAAGAACAGTTGATGATAAAGCAAGCCGCCCGGGATTTTGCAGAAAATGAATTATTACCGGGAGTCATTGAACGTGATGAAGCACAAAAATTCCCAGCAGAACAAGTAAAAAAAATGGGGGAACTGGGCTTTATGGGAATGATGACAAGTGAAGTTTATGGAGGTAGTGGTATGGATACGCTTTCCTACGTTTTGGTCATGGAAGAACTTTCCAAAATAGATGCTTCCGCCTCGGTTATTGTATCGGTAAACAATTCACTGGTCTGTTGGGGATTGGAAACCTATGGGACAGAAAAACAGAAAGAAAACTATTTGAACCGATTGACCACTGGTGAGGTCATAGGCGCCTTTTGTCTATCTGAACCAGAAGCTGGTAGTGACGCTACATCCCAAAAAACGACAGCATTGGATAAAGGTGACCACTACTTGTTAAATGGTACCAAAAACTGGATAACCAATGGAAGTTCTGCAGAAATCTACCTGGTCATAGCACAAACACATGTAGACAAGGGGCACAAGGGAATCAATGCATTTATTGTTGAAAAAGGGATGGAAGGTTTTGAAATTGGTCCTAAGGAAAACAAGTTGGGCATTCGAGGAAGCGATACCCATTCCTTGATTTTTAATGATGTAAAAATACCCAAGGAAAATCGAATTGGTGAAGATGGTTCAGGCTTTAAATTCGCCATGAAAACCCTTGCAGGCGGACGTATAGGAATTGCAGCCCAGGCGCTGGGAATTGCTGCTGGCGCTTATGATCTGGCCCTAAAATATGCCCAAGAGAGAAAAGCATTTGGTACCGAAATCGGTAATCATCAAGCAATCGCCTTCAAGTTGGCGGATATGCATACCAAAATAGAGGCGGCCCGTCATTTAGTGTACAAATCAGCCTGGGATAAGGATAATGGCCATAATTACGATCTATCCGGTGCCATGGCCAAATTATATGCCTCGGAAATTGCTATGGAAACGTCGGTAGAGGCGGTTCAGGTTTTTGGAGGTAACGGTTTTGTAAAAGACTACCATGTGGAGCGACTGATGCGAGATGCCAAAATTACACAGATCTACGAAGGCACTTCCGAAATACAGAAAATAGTCATTTCCCGCAGTGTTCTAAGGGATTAATGATGTGACCCATACTTCTTTTTTTACTTTACCCCTAAAAATAGTGGGTATAAATAGGTAGATAGATAATATTTTGATTTTGGACCTGTCATTTGATAGGGATAGTTTGCATTCTAAGCATAAAATACAGGATACCCCTTATTTTTTGAGGGCTTGCTTTCATTTTTTTGTATTTTTTTGAGATAATGGCAAATTATCGTCCTGAATTTTTGTAAAATATATTTTATACAACATTATTATTCAAACTGTGTATATTTTCTAAACAATTTGTCAATTTGATGATTTAATCTTATTTCTAATGATATTTTTGAATAAATATCGCAATGATGAGATTGAAAAAACAAGGTTTATATCTTCCCGAATTTGAACATGATAATTGTGGTGCTGGTTTTATCTGTAGTTTGAAAGGAAGAAAATCCAACGATATTATTCACAAAGCTTTAGAGATTTTGGACAAGTTGGAACATCGCGGTGCCGTTAGTGCTGATGGCAAAACAGGCGACGGCGCTGGAATCTTGATTGACATTCCCCATGACTTTTTTAAGGAGGTATGTACCTTTGAAATTCCGAATTCAGGAGAATATGCGGTAGGCAATGTTTTTCTACCACAAAAAGAAAATCAGAGGAACTTTTGTATTGATACTTTTGAAAAGAACTTGAAAGATCAAGGTCTTTTTCTTCTGGGATGGCGTGATGTTCCCGTCAATCGCTCCGTACCAGGGCGAATAGCCAAGGAAACCGAACCTTTTGTAAAACAAGTGTTTGTTGGAAGAGGCGAAGCATTGGACAATTTTCAATTCAATCTAAAGCTGTTCATTGCCAGGAAAATCACCGAACATGCCCTAATTACAAGCAAGCTTTCACAGTCCCAATTCTTTTATTTACCAAGTCTATCAACAAAAATTATCATCTTCAAAGGGCTGTTGGTCCCGGAGGACATTAGTAAGTACTACGAAGACCTGTTAGATCCAAGAGTGGTTACCCGTCTTTCTCTGGTACACCAGCGTTTTTCTACCAATACTTTCCCAACGTGGGACTTGGCCCAACCCTTCCGATATATGTGCCATAACGGAGAAATCAATACGCTACGAGGAAATGTTTCAAGAATGCGTTCCCGAGAGGAATTGATGCAAAGCGATTGGTTTGGAGAGGACATAAAGAAAATCCTTCCCGTGGTTCTTCCTGCAAAATCAGATTCGGCCAGCATGGATATGGTGGTGGAACTTCTGTTGATGACAGGACGCTCATTACCGGAAGTCATGATGATGTTGGTCCCAGAAGCCTGGGAGAAGAATACCGAAATGTCCGAGAGCAAAAAAGCGTTTTATGAATACAATTCCTGTCTTATGGAACCTTGGGACGGACCAGCCTCAATCCCTTTCACCGATGGGAATTACATCGGGGCGGTTTTAGATAGAAATGGCTTACGGCCTTCCCGTTATTCAGTTACCAAAAAGGGATACGTTATTATGTCTTCGGAAACAGGAGTTGTCGATTTGGAGGCAGAAGATATTGAATTCCACGGCCGTTTGGAGCCGGGAAAAATGTTCTTGGTAAACATGGAGGAAGGTCGCATCATTAATGATGAGGAAATCAAGGAATCCATCGCCAAAAAGTATCCTTATAAAAAATGGTTGAAAAAGAATCTCGTTCATCTACGGGATATTCCTTACAACGATTGTCCTGTATTCTTTGGAGAGTTTCCCCTGGAAACCCGAACCGCAGCATTTGGGTATACGCTCGAAGATATCAATACCATTATACTACCCATGGCGAAAAATGGAAAGGAGCCTATAGGTTCTATGGGATCCGATACACCAATTGCCGTACTTTCCGAACGTCCCCAGTTGATATACAATTACTTTAAACAACTGTTTGCCCAAGTGACCAACCCCCCTTTGGATGGAATTCGGGAAGAGTTGATTACGGATATTAGCCTTACCTTAGGTAGTGACCACAATATTTTTGACTTTTCCGAACTACACTGCCGAAAGTTGAAAATCCAAAATCCTGTCATTTCTAAAGAAGATTTGGATAAAATAAAAAACTACGATAGCAGTCCGGACTACAAGGTAGTTTCCATTTCCATGTTATACGAGGCAAATAAAGGCCATAACGGCTTGGAAGAGGCCCTGGCGGCTGTTCTAAGACAAGCGTTGGAAGCCATTGATGACGGAGCCAATATTATCATCCTTTCAGATAGAATGGTAAGCACCGAAATGGCAGCAATCCCTGCATTGCTGGCCTGTTCTTTTGTCAATAGTGGTCTTCGTAAAATGGGAAAACGTTCCAGACTGAGTATCATCATCGAATCAGCAGAGCCGAGGGAGGTACACCATTTTGCACTTCTTTTCGGATTTGGAGCAAGTGCTATCAATCCGTATTTGGTCAATGAAATTATAGGCCAACAAATACAAGAAAACAATCTGACAGATTGCACGTTTAACGAAGCTATCAAAAATTATAACAAAGCCGTGGGCAAGGGTATCTTAAAGGTGATGAACAAAATTGGGATATCGACCTTGAACTCGTACCGCGGTTCCCAATTGTTCGAATGTATTGGGATCAACACAAAAGTGGTAGAAAAATATTTCCCCAACACGCCAACGCGTATTGAGGGTATAGGACTTTATGAAATTGAAAAGGAGATTACCAAAAGGCACCTCAAAGCATTCAAAAAGCAAGAAGTAGCCGCTAATCTTGATTTAGAGATCGGTGGGGAATATCGTTGGCGAAGAGATGGTGAAAAACACATGTTCAATCCGTTGAGCATTGCCAAACTTCAAAAAGCGGTACGCGATAACGAACCGGAAACCTATAAAGAGTATTCGGACCTGGTCAATGAACAATCCAAAAACCTTATGACCATAAGGGGGCTATTTGAATTTTCGAACTATGACCCTATTCCCATTGATGAAGTGGAGCCCTGGACTGAAATCGTCAAACGTTTTAAAACAGGTGCGATGTCATACGGAAGTATCAGTAAAGAGGCCCATGAAAATCTGGCGATTGCCATGAACCGGATAGGTGGAAAAAGTAACTCCGGTGAAGGGGGTGAGGATTCCGCTCGTTTTTATAAAAACCAGACCGGGGATTGGAAGAACAGCGCGATTAAACAGGTTGCCTCTGGTAGGTTTGGGGTAACTTCCGATTATTTGACCAATGCCCAAGAAATCCAAATCAAAATGGCACAAGGTGCCAAACCAGGTGAAGGTGGTCAATTACCAGGGCCCAAAGTAAATCCGGCCATTGCCAAAACGAGGAACTCCACACCTTATGTAGGCCTCATTTCGCCTCCACCACACCATGATATTTACTCAATTGAAGACCTATCCCAGTTGATTTATGATTTGAAATCAGCGAATAGAGAGGCACGTGTCAATGTAAAATTAGTTTCAGAAGTAGGTGTGGGAACCATCGCCGCCGGCGTTTCCAAAGCCAAAGCTGATGTCATCCTGATTTCCGGGTTTGACGGTGGAACGGGAGCTTCCGCGCTAACCTCACTTAAGCATGCTGGATTGCCATGGGAATTGGGAATTGCCGAAGCACAGCAAACGTTAATGCTCAATGATTTGCGAAATCGGGTTGTCCTGGAATGCGATGGTCAGCTAAAAACAGGAAGGGACGTCGCAATTGCCTGTCTGCTGGGAGCCGAGGAGTTTGGGTTTGCCACAGCTCCTTTAGTGGCTTCCGGCTGCGTAATGATGCGGGTTTGCCATCTAAATACTTGTCCCGTCGGTATTGCGACGCAAAACCCTGAACTACGCAAAAAGTTCAAGGGAAAACCAGAACATGTGGTCAACTACATGTACTTCATCGCCCAAGAATTGCGCGAAATCATGGCAAAACTCGGTTTCCGTACAGTAAACGAAATGGTAGGGCAGGTGCAGAAACTAGATAGTAAAAAAGCTGTGGAACATTACAAAGCTTCTGGAATAGACCTTAGTCCCATCTTGTACCAAGTAGATGTTCCCGAAGGAACCAAATTCTACAATACCGAAAAGCAAGAACATGCCGTAAAACATTCGATGGAGTTCGATATTTTGGAGAAAGCCCATCCTGCTTTGTTCCGAAAGGAAAAAACCATTTTAGAATTCCCAATCTATAATACGGATAGATCTGTTGGCGCAATCCTCAGCAATGAAATCTCAAAAATCTATGGCGCCGAAGGACTTCCTGAGAATACCTTAAAGTTAAGTTTTACAGGATCTGCAGGTCAGAGTTTTGGTGCTTTCGCCACCAAAGGCCTTACCATGGTCGTCAACGGTAACACCAACGATTATTTGGGAAAAGGCCTTTCAGGAGCAAAACTCATTATAAAGGTCCCCTACAAGTCAACGCTTCAACCAGAGGAAAATATCATTACAGGAAATGTGACCTTATACGGTGCTACTTCGGGAGAAGCCTATATTAACGGTAAAGCAGGCGAACGTTTTTGTGTCAGAAATTCTGGAGCAAAAGCGGTAGTCGAAGGCATTGGTGACCATGGATGCGAATACATGACAGGTGGGGTTGCCGTTATTTTGGGAACCGTTGGCCGAAACTTTGGGGCCGGTATGAGTGGGGGCATTGCCTATATCTATGACATAAAAAATGAATTTCACAAGCGATGTAATGGAGAAGCTCTGAATTTACTTACTGTAGAGGATGAAAAAGACGTGAAAGAGTTGAGACAACTTATTGAAAACCATTATAACCTGACCTTAAGCCCAATTGCCCAGAACATTTTGGAAAACTGGAACAGCAGCGTAAGCAAGTTCATTAAAGTACTCCCCGAAGAATATAGAAAGGCCTTGATTCGTTTGGAACAGGAAAAAGTGGAAACCTTATAAGAATTATATGGGAAAGATAACAGGATTCATGGAATTTGATAGACAGGTGGAAGCGTATGTACCTGTCAAGGAACGGATAAAAAACTATAAGGAGTTCACACAACCCTTAAAGGAAAATCAAATCAAGAGACAAGGTGCCCGATGTATGGACTGCGGTATTCCATTTTGTCATAGCGGTTGTCCTCTGGGAAACTTGATTCCTGATTTTAACGATGCAGTATACCAGGGAAAATGGGAGAAAGCCGCCCGTATATTGCATTCTACCAACAACTTCCCGGAATTTACGGGAAGATTATGTCCCGCACCTTGTGAAGAAGCTTGCGTACTTGGAATTAATGAAGACCCCGTTTCTATTGAAAATATCGAAAAAAATATTGTGGAAATCGCCTTTGAAAGCGGTTGGATAAAACCCATTACTCCTCATAAAAAAACGAATAAAACAGTAGCTGTAATTGGTTCAGGACCAGCAGGCCTGGCCACCGCACAACAGTTGAACAGAGCAGGTCACTCGGTCACCGTTTTTGAAAGAGATGAAAAAATTGGGGGCCTTCTAAGGTACGGTATCCCCGATTTCAAAATGGAAAAACATATAATTGACCGGAGGTTACAAGTGCTGAAAGATGAAGGAATTACATTTAATACGGGTATACATATAGGGAAAGATATTCCAGCACAAGTGGTAAAAGAGGCTTTTGACGCCCTGGTCCTGTGTGGAGGAGCAACCGTAAAGCGACAGCTCCCCATTCCTGGAGCTGACTTAAAAGGAGTGGTGCAAGCAATGGACTTTTTACCGCAAAACAATCGAAAAGTTGACGGCATCCCATTTAAAGGAGAGGACATTTCCGCAAAGGGGAAACATGTCATTGTCATTGGGGGAGGTGATACAGGTTCAGATTGTATAGGCACGTCTATACGACATGGAGCATTAAGTGTCACGAATTTTGAAATTATGCCAAGGGCCACCCTGAGCAGACCCCATGGACAACCTTGGCCGTTCTGGCCTATGCGACTTCGTACCAGCTCATCGCATGACGAAGGAGCGGAACGTGTATTCAGTATTGCAACGAAGAAGTTTATCGGTGACGACAAAAGAAACCTAAAAGGTTTGCTCACAGTTGAGGTAGAGTGGGTAAAAACCCCTGGAAAAAGACCACAGTTAAAAGAAATTAAGGGTACTGAAAAAGAATGGACTTGTGATTTGGTCCTTCTGGCTTTGGGCTTCACCGGTTCAGAGACCACTATGGCCGAACAACTGGGACTTGAAATCGATACTCGGACCAATATTCAAGCATCAGCGGTAAATTACAAAACAAATGTCCCTGGGGTTTTCGTGGCGGGAGATCAGCGTAGGGGACAATCTCTCATTGTTTGGGCTATTTCTGAAGGACGTCAAGCCGCGCATCATGTGGATACGTATTTAATGGGATATTCCCACTTACCTTTAAAAGGAGAAGGCGACCTACCCAGAATATAAAATTCAAAGTAAAGACTCCCTTTCGAAATAAAAAGGGAGTTTTGTTTACTTCCTGTACGAAGTTAGCTAACGTATTATTAAACGATGAACCTCGGTTTTCTTTGGGGTGATAAGTTTCAAAAAGTACAATCCTGCTGTAAATTCTTCAATATTAAAAGCGCTCCCAATTTCATAATTGCCGCTATATACTAATTTTCCATCCATGGAAATCAATTGCAGGTTGACTGTTTTAAAGTTGGCGTTTTCCAATCGGAAAGTTGAACTTGTTGGATTGGGATAAAACAAAGTTCGTATTTCCTGTTCATCAGATAATCCATCAAACAGGTCAATATCATCTGGAATACGAGCTTGCAAGGGAGTTGTTGAAAGAAACTCATAGGCCCCGATGTCAAAAGCTGTGCCAGAAGGTCTAGTTACATCATCCATGTCAAAAGTGATGCCCCAACCGGTCAGATCGGAGCCTTCATCAACCACTGCTGAAGACGAGGAGCTGGGGCTATAATCAAGGTTTACAGTGTCAGTAAGCCCCAAGGTATCGATTTGACGTGTCATAATATTGGTGTAGATATTGGTCAGCAGACTGTCCCTGGTGTCCCGTTCATTAAAATCGAAATAGCTTTCCTGATTTTGTTTCCAAGTATTCCCCCCCTCGAAATCATATCCAGGGTCTACAACAAGGTTATTAACGAAGTATGAAGGTACTTCACTCTGATTTCTGTAGAGGTCAGCCGGGTCCACAGGATGTAAAACCGTGGTGTTATAATGAACTCCAGCGCGCTCCGGTTCAATAATAGTGTTGTTTGCAATATAATACCCTTCATTTATATCTTCGAACTCGTGTCGGTTATGTAAAAATACCCCATGCATCTTGGGCTTTACAAATACATTGTTAAAGACCTTCGTACCACTCTCACCATTTATAATCTGCATGCCCCAGCCCTTTTCCAGAGGTCCATTTTCTATGAAGTTGTTGTAGACCTCATAAGTACCACCTCCCAAGCTCATGGCAAAGGCCTGTCCCCATCGACCTTCTGTACCATAATTATATATAGTGTTATTATGGATTTTTCCATCCTCTCGGGTAAGGTTTACCTGAATGGCATCCCAACCCGTATTTTCAACCACATTATTGTGTATGTCCACGTTTTCCAACCAATGGCCGTATACCATGGTACCACTACAATTTCTACCATCATCCAGTTTATAACCGATGGTAAAGCCGATATACATACCTTCACCGCCCGTATCATGTATGTAGTTATCATGAATTTTTAGATTTTTCATAATAAAACCGCTGGATCTCCAAGTTGCCGAGTTACTACAATCAGGGTCCGTTTTAGCCATTAAACCAGCAAAACCGGCAGAGGCAACTTCGATATGGTCAATTTCAACATCAGTGCTTAAAGCACTTAATACAACTCCCATGGACCAAGAACCAGTGCCTGTTATCTTTATGCCATAGTCTATGGTCGAATCTCCAGTTCCTGTTAAATGAATATACTTGCTGTTCTTGAATTCCAGCGCAGAATATGCGGTTTCATTAAGGGTGACCTGTCCGCCACAATTTTTAAATACCACCGGATTACTCGCATCTCCCTCGAAATCGTAAAATCGAATTCCCGCATAATTTCCGGAAGGAATACAAATGGTATCCCCAGGGGAATAACTAATTTGTGAAGCCCAAATCAAATTTAATGTAGTGGATGACAGACCACTCAAAGTAACATCACAGTTACAAGATTGGCCGACAGTGAACAAGGGTGTTAGTAACCCAAAAAGGATAAGTAGTTTTTTCATCATGGTATTTAGTGTTATACGTTATTTCCTAAATACCATAGCTTTTAAAGAATAGGATTGGGTAACAAGTCTATGTTTGAGACAAGATAAATATACTATTTTATAAGAATAATCTTACTTTTTTAGAAATTATTTGTCGATAGACGAAAATATTAACCTAAATAAAACAAAAAACCCTCCCTAGCATATAGCTAAGGAGGGTCAAGGAAGGCGGCTACCT
>NZ_CAKZYF010000172.1 GCF_937884665.1 uncultured Allomuricauda sp.
GTATGCTTTGCTAAAGTAACCGAGTTACGAAAGCCGAAAAGGCTCTGGCCGACGGCTGTCTTTCGAAATGACATTCAGCATTTTTTGATGTTTTCTGACGTCATGTCGAGCTTAGGCGAGACATCCGCTAGGGGAGATTTCTCAGTCGTCGCTTGTCCGACGCCGAAAAGGCTAAGGCCGACGGCTGTTTTTCGAAATAACATTTGGGGCCTCAGTTCTTTGGTCTTAATCTTTTCGATTTGCTATAATTTGTTGTCCATTTTGGAAAAGGGTAAAAGATTTGACCACTCCATCTTCTTTTTCTGCAAACTCAATTTGAGCATCCACTACTTTATAAAAAAAACGTGTTTTGGATTCGGGATAAACCTGAAACTTTTCTTGTCCTGTAGCTTGCGACATTAATTTGTCTTGTTCCAGGGTGATGGTGATATCAAAATTAGGAGCTAATGAATACACACCTACGTAGCTTTTCAAAATGCTAGGGTCAACTAAAGCGACGTTTTTCTTGGGAATGGGCCTATCCGTTTTAAGGCCATCGGTCTTTTCCGTCCTGCTTGCAAAGTACGCGTGGATTTGGTTGTCTTTAGCTTTGAACCGTAGGGTGGCGAAACTATTCTCAAAGGCAAAGGTGTTCTTTTCCATAGGAAAAATCTTGTATCGGGTACCGCCAGTGCGTTGGCTATACAATTGGTTTTCCTCTCGGGTGACCACGCGGGTAGCACCGTCTTCAAAGTCGTATACGCCGACCCAGGTATCAAGTATTTCGTTTTTGACCGGTATATAATCTGAAGGGTCGGGGTAGGGCTTGTTTAGCGCAAGTGCCGCTATTCGCGTGGATACGGTCCCCGGAGGATTGCAATCACAATTGGAAAAAACCGCTACAAAAATGTCTTCATCCGGTAGGTAGATTGAGTTCGTGGCAAAACCAAATATACCACCGCCATGTTCAATTGTGGGACTTCCATTGATATCACTCAGCACCCATCCGTAACCGTAGTTAATTTTTTTCTCGTTGTTCAGTTTGTAGTTGGTAAAGGCTAGCGCAAGGGATTCTTTGGAGATCAAGGTGTTTGCCCGTATGGCGCGGTTCCAAAGAAAAAGGTCTTCAACTGTTGACATTAAGGAACCTGCCGCATAGGGTTGGGTCAAGCTTAAATATTCAGCGTTTACATAACCGTCCCGCCTCTGGTAGCCTTGAGCTCTTTTTTTGATAATTTTGGATTGACTTCCGTAATATGAATTGTTCATTTTTAAGGGCTTGAATATATTTTCTTCAATAAATGATTCATATGAAATGCCAGATGCCTTTTCGATAATATATCCCAATATAAAATATGCCGAGTTGTTATATTCATATTCTTCACCTGGCGCAAAATCCATGGGTTGGTTTTTAAAAAAATCAATAAGTTCTTTTGGAGTGTAGTCGGTACGCCATTCCTTGGCCCATTTTTCCATGGAGGTATAACTTTTAATACCCGAAGTGTGGGTCAGTAAATGGTGGATGGTCAGGTTATGCCCATGCGTGGGATAGTCTTCTAAAAATTTGGTAATGCTATCGTCCAGATTGAGCTTGCCCCGTTCCATGAGCATAAGAATGGCCACTGCGGTAAACTGCTTGGTAATGGACCCAATCTCGAAGACCATATCCTTTTGCATGGTCACATCCAACTCCATACTGGCCATTCCAAAAGCTTTGTGATAGGTGATTCTACCATTTTTGGCAACCAGTGCCGTAGCTCCAGGACCATTTTCGGGATATTTTTTATTGAGCATTTGGTCGAATTTTTTTTCCAGTTTTTGGGCGAAGGCAACCGGTTGAAAACTGAGGAAAATAGCGAGCATACAAAAAATGGCGTGGATAGGTTTCATTGGATTGTGGATTTTAATAGGTATTCAGTGGGATATGTTCTCTAAAAGCCGATACTTCTTACAAGGTCTGGTATTTTTACATTAAAATCAAAGGGTTCAGCTGGTTTTTGGTATCGGTTATATGCAAACGCACTTCAGACTCTGGAAATCTAAAGCCTGTTTTATAAGATTTGTTTTTTTGGGACCAGCCTTCTTAATACGTTCTTGGTGGGGCCAGAAACACATAAAGTGACAAGGCTTTTATTTGAATGATTTTGAACTGTAGGACGGAGTAATCGATATCTTTCAGGATTTCTTGGTTGCTGCTCGTCTGATACCTACATTCTTCGCAGAAGTAACTAAACTATGAAAGCCGAAAAGACCCTGGCCGACGGCTGTCCTTCGAGATGACACTTGCAAATCTTTGGGATTGGGTTTTTGAAAGTAACCACCTGGGAATCTATCCTTTAATGTCTGATGCTACTCTACGCAAAATCGTTCGTTTTTGCAATCCAGGGTAACGCTGCGGTCCATAAAAATGGCATTGCCCAACATCCCTTGCATTCCCGAAAAGCGCATCAGCATATTTTGGACAAACGAAGTGCCATCGATATAGGTGACCTTTTTGAGCATCAATTTAGTTCCGCCCATTTCTATCGTTTTTTGCGCAGTTGCGGTATGCACGTCCAGTGGTTTGCCCCAAGAATTCGCCTGTTCTGTTTGTACCTTGCTTTCTGCAATCCGATATTTTTCCCAGTTGGTCTTGTCGGTTATCAATTCGTAGCCGCTGGTTCCAGAATCATAGAGGAGTTCAATGGTTTTTCCTTCCAAGGTTGCGGGCAACAGGATTCTTCGCTTTTCGAACTCAAATGCACTATAGGTATCGTCCAAGGAGCGTTTGGAAAATGTACAATGGTTGTCTTTAAAATGGAGCGCAATCGTTCGTTTCTCCAAGAGGTCCGTCCCTAGTGTTCCGATTATAATTGGAGTTTCCCGGGTTTTTAGTGCCAGGGCGTCCCCGTGTTCCAACAACCGGAATGTCTTGGATTGGATGTTCAAATCTCCCAAACTTAGTTCCATCCCGATGGTACTGGATTCCAAAGGCCCGGGAATTTGTTTTGGAAAGACGGTTTGTATCGCTTTTAGGGTCTTTCTATAAAAAAGCGTTATTGGAGAACCAAAATCGAGCTGCATATAAAAAGTCTGATCAATGTCGGCTACTTTTACGGGCAAGACCAGTGCTGCATTTGGATTGGTTGGGGTAGCTAGCCATTTTAAAGGCACCTGTGTGGAATCTCCTTGAACCTGCAGATAGTTTGGTTCAGGTTCAAATTTGTGGTCAAAGTAGATATATCCCCCTAAAGCGGACAGTCCTATGAAGAGAAGAAGGCCCCATAGTATTTTTCTTAGCACACGCATGCTGATTCTTTTCCAACAAAGTACCCAAGATTGGATTCACATCGATTTATTTCGGGACGTCAATTTTATGCCAATTTAATGACATCGACTATAAGAAGTTGTATTTCAACCGGATACTTAAATCGCCCTGGGTATTCAAACTGTGACCATTTTTGACGATGATACCCACATTGAGGATGAAAAGTAGAGGTAGAACGATCAAAAAAAGTGGGATGTTCGTCGACAATTGACTTTGTATTAAAGGAAGCACCATCATCAAAATACTGGTCACAATTGTCCAAACGATTTGAACGCTCAGTATTTCCTTGCCTAGTTGTTGGGCTTCTTGATTTTTTAATCGAAAGGTTAAAATACCGGGAATCAATATATTGCCAAAAGGAAGGATTAAAAAAGTGAGAGCGGTACTGTTTATTAACCGTATACTTTTAATCCCTTCGGTATCCAAACCGCTATTTAGCGCTGCCGGTATTACATTAAAGGTTTTTGCCAATGATTTTAACGTATGTCCTTTGGGAACCTGGCCCTTTTCAATACGTTGGATGGTCCGTAACGAAAGTCCGGATTGATTGGCCAGTTCCATTTGGGTCCAGTTCTTTTCTGATCGGAGTTGTTGCACCTTATTTCCCATTTCTAACTAGGTTTTTGGAATACTTGATGGGAGGGTCATTTTCTGGCTTCCACTAATTCCAATTGATCCACGCTAACATTCGTGGTGAACACGCCGTAATTCACCACGGCCTTCCCCTTTTCCAGTGTGTCGATACTTCCTACGGCCTTACCATCGAACATGCGGACGCGGTCACCGATTTTAAAAACCGGCCTGGGTTTGTTCTTTTCTGCTTTTTCCGCCTTTTTTCTCTCGACCTTCTTATCTTGCCTTACCTGGACCATCTTTTTTTCAAGTTCTTGGGCCACCTGTTTCTGCTGGCTTTGTTTGGCTTTGGCCTGTTTTGCGGTGGTTTTTTTGCGTTTGCTGTTTTCCGTCTCCACGATGCGAAGCAATTCGGAGATCAAGGGTCTTTTTTTATGGTCCAAAAAATACCTTTCCGCTGCACTGTTGACCTTGTTGCCCAGTTGTATCATTCGTTGGTTATGGTCATACAGTTCCTGATAGTTCTCCAGTTTGGCCTTTATTTTGGTATTCAATTTTTCCAAACGTTCTGCTTCCCCACGTACTTTTTCCTCTTCTTCTTGCAGACGAGTGCCGGATTGGGCCATCTTGCTCCGTTCTTTTTGTAATTTCGCGATGGTGGCATCAACGCGCACCTTGCCCCGGTCAATTATTTTCTTGGCCTTGTTGATAAGATTGTAAGGAATACCATTTTTCTGGGCCACCTCAAAGGTGAATGAACTTCCTGCTTCTCCCAATACCAACTGAAACGTGGGTTCCAAGGTCTTGGCATTAAAGCGCATATTGGCGTTGGTAGCTCCGGGCAGTTCATTGGCCAGTGCTTTTAGGTTGGCGTAATGTGTGGTGATGACGCCAAATGCTCCGCGCTCATAGAAGACTTCCAGGAACGCTTCAGCGAGTGCACCACCCAGTTCAGGGTCAGAACCCGTTCCGAACTCATCAATCAAAAATAAGGTCCTTTCATTGCACTTTTTTAAAAAAGCATTCATGTTCTTTAATCGGTAGCTATAGGTACTTAAATGATTTTCAATGGATTGATTATCACCTATATCGGTTAAAACGCGGTCAAATAAACATACTGAACTTCGCTCGTGAACCGGAATCAACAGTCCGCTCTGAAGCATTAACTGAAGTAGTCCAATGGTTTTTAAGGTGATGCTTTTTCCGCCGGCGTTAGGTCCTGAAATAACGATAATCCGGTTTTCCGGATGAAGCTGAATGGTCTGGGGCCAAGTCTTTTGGTTTTTCAGTTTATTCGAAAGATAAAGAAGGGGATGATAGGCATCCCGAAGTTCCAATTTTTTTTCGGTATTGATTTTTGGAAGAACGCCCTCCATTTCTGAGGCATATTTTGCTTTGGCCGCGGTAATATCGATATGGATAAGGTAGTCTTGGTATCCTGCCAAAATTACCACACTGGGGCGAATATAGTCTGTTAGTTCATGGAGAATACGTTGTATTTCCTCTTTTTCATCATATTCCAGATTATTGAGTTCCCGAGTGTAGGTCAGGGTAGCTTCAGGAATAATGTAGACAATACTTCCGGTCTTGGAGGAGCCCATGACGGTTCCCTTTACTTTGCGTCGGTGCATCGCCTTCACCGCCAGTACACGTCGGTTTTCGACCACAGATTCCCGGATTTCGTCCAAAAAATCAGAAGACTGGTAGCGTTGCATGGCCATACCAAAACTTTGGTTGATTTTACCACGTACCCCGTTCATTTGTTGCCGAACATGTTTTAGTTCTGGTGAAGCGGAGTCCTTAATTTCCCCAAATTTGTCAATGACATGGCCAATTTCTTCGGGAATGGACTTGTTTTCTTCGAACTTTTCTGAGTAGGTAAGGAGTAGCGGATAGTATTCTTTGAACTTTTTGAAAAACTTTTTATGTAAGCTTAACGTAGTGCACAGGGCCGCTATTTTTCGAAACCCGGAAACTTCCAAAGTGGTGTTTTCAATTGCAAGTAGCTGTAATTCTTTGGCAATTGCATCGAAACCGTGGTTAGGAATACGGTTTTCGTTGGAGAACGAAGCTACATATTCCGAGGTCTGCCCTAAAACATCGAGAAGTTCTCGCCGGTCCTCAAAAGGTTTTATTCCCAAAGCTGCGGCTTTTCCTAATTCGGTGTTACATCGGGCTGCAATCTGATCCAATACCGTGGAAAACTCTAAATCTTGAAGCGTTTTTAAATGAATGGGTTGCATATTCCTTTTCTAGCAGCGCAAAGATAATCCTGAAAATTTAATAGGGATGGGGTAAGACCTATTTATCCGTATTTTCCGGATAACGGTCATTGAAAATCCACATTTCCCAAAGCTACATGACCGGGAGATAGCATACAGGAACTGAAACGCCTCAAGAAGTCATTGATTACCCAATAGAGATACCATTTCTTTTTCAAAAAATAGGACAGATTCCTCTACGGCGTCCCAACCTGCCCGAAGGGATTGATCGTTCACCACCTGTTGCGAAACTTTCAGTATTTTGGATATTTCGTGTTCATTTTTTTGAAGTAGCCTGTAATAGATCACTTGGCATTGTTTGGGCGTTGCTTTGTACAACACAAAGTCCAATAAGGACATAAGGGGATTTATGATGGTGTTTAACCGTTCCTGTTTTGATTGGAAGAACAGGGTGTTCTTTATGGTAATCCTCTCTTTGGAGTAGGTATGCTCTTCATCTATTTTTCGACCGGACATGTAAATGGCCTCCCCGTCCACCAGCCCCTTATCGCTATCGAACCTGCTTAAGTTTCCAATTCCTAGGGCTATTCGCATGCCATAGGAAATAAAATACTTCTTTCGGCGGTCTTCCTTTTTGTCCATTTGGGCGGCTGAAGATTTTACCAGACATTTTATGGCCAATGCAAAACGCAGCCCATGTTCCCATTGTGGTACAACTACCTCAAGATAATCGCCACGTATGATTCTGGCATAGATATCAAACGATTTCAGGTCCTTCAAAAGGATGTCCAAATGCGCTTCAAGTATTTCTTTATCCACTTTGGATAAACTGGTGTAGGAAATGATATCTCCTGAAATCGCCGCTGCTTCCATGTTATGTTGTTTTTACAGACATTAACCACTGTATGAATTGAATACAGTTTTTATTCATTGTATTATTAATTTACAATAATAATAGACTGTAAATATACAATACAATCTTTAAAAATTGTAATAGCTTTAAAATTTTATGAAGTACTTATGGAATTGACCAGTTTTTCTGTTCCAAATCTAACGACATCTGTGGTAGGCAATCCGGTCATATTTTCTATCTCATTAATTTTTTTCAAAGCCTCATCCTGGGTCAACCCCACGGTATTCAGAGCAATCCCAATGGTTTTTGCTCTGTTTTGCGAGCCACAGACATGTGATACCCTCTCGTTTAATTGAATGAATTCATCTAATGGCGGAATGGGAACATGGGACACCGGAAATCGCAAATGGGTATGCGCCGCTTTATGACAAAGAATAAAGTGGGTTGCCTGGGAACCCCGTATCAAGGGTAGGGTAGCGGTACTACCGGGATGAGCCAGAGATCCCTGTCCTTCTATTATAATGATACTCCTATCCTTTTCGGCCAAAACCGCTTCTTCAACTGCCCCAGCCGCTTGGTCCACTTTTATTGCGTCCAACGGAATGCCACTTCCCATCAAGGTAATTCCGATTTGCCCAGTCGGTACAAAACCCACATCGGCTCCTTTTGATTTTAATGCAGCGTATAGCTCAAGACCTGCGGTCATTTTTCCAGAAGCCATGTCGGTACCGATCATCAAGATTCTTTTATTATTGAGTTTTGCAGCTCTTGCGGTCGCAATGGGATAGGAAGATTTTGGTTGGCGAACATCCCATATCTTGTTTTTGCCCAAAAGATGACCAAATCGGGAATTCAGGTCGTCGTGTAGTCCGTTTATTAAGGAAAGTCCATTTTCTAAGGCAAATGCAATGGGTTTTTCCCATACATCCGGAAATTTTCCTCCGCTGGGGGCAATTCCGAGAACCATAACCTTACTTTTAAGATGAAGCGCCTCTTCCACGGAGCTGACGACCGGTATGGAGTACGGTAATCCAACGGCCTCTTCCACCGTTTTCCCTTGATATTTTGAATCAATTACACAAACAATTGGATGTTTTGAGAACCGCATGAGCCCAAAGCCCATTTTACCTGAATCATTGTCCAGGGCGCCTTCCATATAGATACATATTTTTTGTGTGGAATTGAACATCTATGTTGTTGGTTTAAATCGTCCGCCATGCCCTGGTCGGTCCAAAGGCATGGTTATTCCACCAACTAAAGGGGCGCCTTCACATGGGTCGGGATTGAGGTTAAGGTGAGAGTCTAAGTCTATATGGTCCAATGCCCCAGATACGGCGGCTCCTGCCGCGATGGATATCGAAGATTCCCCCATGCACCCTATCATGGTTTTTAACCCAAAGGCATTTGCTGTGGAAATGATGCGAAGCGCGCCCGTAATACCACCACATTTCATGAGTTTCATGTTGACTCCATCAACCATATGGGCCCATTTTGGAATATCTGGGGCAAAGCGGCAAGACTCATCCACATAAATAGGCAAAGGTCTGTTTTTAAACAAGTAGGATAATCCGTCTTCTTGTCCTTCTTCAAGGGGTTGTTCAACATATTGACACTGCCTATCTGCAAGCCATTTCATCATTTTTTTTGCATCATCCACATCCCATCCTCCATTGGCGTCCACCCGGATAGAAAGTGGGTGTTTGTTGCCATATTCCAAAACTTCGGCGTACATCGCCTTATCTGCTTCAATCCCTTCATTGCTTCCCAGTTTTACCTTTAATGTGCTAATTCCTGTTTTATCCAAAAGCAAGGGCAGGCGCTGCCTTGCTTCTTCTGGTGACATAATGCCCAAGGTAATAGAAGTCGGTTTAGCTGGTTTTTTAAATCCCAGCAGCTGATACATTGGAAGTTTTGCCTTTTTGGCCAGAACATCCCATAGGGCCATGTCCAATGCGGCCAATGCGCAGGGAGCCACCTTACTTTCCAGGGCAGCATCGTACACAGCAATTGGGGAGGTAGTGTCCGGGCAGGTTTTTAAAAAATCTTCTAAATGCTTCTGTGCTTCCTCTGCAGTTTCCGCCCCTTCGGAGATTCCTGGTGAGGTTTCTCCCCAACCTATATGTTCTCCATCCGCAACAGAAACGAACAAGTTATATTGCCCATCCCGAACCCCTCTGCTGATGCGGAGTGGGAATTTCTTCTTTAAATGAATGATTTTAAAATCGATTTGCATTCGCGTTGTGCATCCGTTTGAGTTTCTAAAATATTGGTTTTTCCCAAGCTGTCAAAAATAAACCGGAAGAAGTACTTTTTATCTTTATTTTCACCGTATGAATGTAACAATTGACCCTAGTTGGAAAAAGCACCTGCAACCAGAATTTGATAAACCCTATTTTACACAACTGGCTGCCTATGTACGTCAGGAATACCAGCAAAATACCTGTTATCCTAAAGGGAAAGATATTTTTGCCGCTTTTGACCATTGCAGTTTTCAGGAAACCAAAGTGGTGCTGATTGGACAGGATCCTTACCACGGGCCCAATCAAGCGAATGGCCTTTGTTTTTCGGTGAAAGATGGGATGGCGCACCCTCCTTCACTGGTCAATATTTTCAAGGAAATCAAAGTGGATGTCGGAGTTCCATATCCCAAGAGCGGAAATCTTGAACGTTGGGCCGCACAGGGTGTACTTTTGCTCAACGCAACGCTTACCGTAAGGGCGCATCAAGCGGGAAGCCATCAAAACAAAGGATGGGAACAGTTTACGGATGCTGTTATTCGACTCTTGTCTTCTCAGTTGGAAGGGCTCGTTTTTCTGCTATGGGGCGGATATGCCAAGAAAAAAACAGTACTAATTGATTCTTCCAAACACCATATCCTTACTTCGGGCCATCCTTCTCCATTAAGTGCAAATAGAGGTCTTTGGTTCGGTAACCAACACTTTAGTAAAACCAATTCGCTTTTGTCACAAATGGGGAAACCGTTGATAACTTGGTGAATTAAAGTGTTAAATATTTTGTTAAAATAATAGGATATTTCGTACGTTTAACACGTAACCCAAGTATTCAAAAGCCCATACTTTGAAAAAATTGAAGTCCGTGCTCCTAGTTGACGACGATGAGACCACTAACTTTTTAAACCGTTTTTTTTTAAAACAACTCGATGACAATCTGCCTGTGAACATTGTGAGCAATGGCAAGGAAGCCCTGGATTTCTTGGAGCATGAAGACCACTCCGCAAAGTTACCTTGTCTATTGATATTGGATACGAACATGCCGGTGATGAACGGTTGGGAGTTTCTGGAAACGTTTGGCAAAGCGTTTGGGGACGACTTCAAACAGCAAATCGTTATTGTAATGCTCACTGCACTGGACACTCAAGAAACAACCGCAATGGCCCTGTCCAATCCAAACGTCAGGGACACGGCCCAAAAACCTTTATCTGATTTAAAATTCAAAATGTTGATCAACAAACATTTTTCATGATTTCTCAAAGGATAAAATCTTGATATGGCTTTATTTTTTGAATCAATTTTAAATCATAAAGTGCCGTCTGCACCTCTTCCAAAGTTTTTTGTGACAATTGGTGGTTTCCCCAGGATGTTTTTTTCAACCAGCTTTGAACATCATGCAGTTTTTGTCCATATCGGTTGGACAAAGTGCGGTCAATGCTGGGAATACTTTTGAATTCGTCAGTATAGCGGTTTATGATTTCAGTGATATGCTGGATTAGCGTTCCATTTTTTGTAAGAAAGGCCTGGGTGGCCACCAATACAAAACAGGTCCTTGGGGAAGGTTAGTCAGCTAACCATTTCAGTTCCCCGTTGTCCACGTGTGGTTTGGTAGTAATATGTTCCCAAAGAAAATAGGCATTGGAGCCCATTTTAAAATGGTCAAGGGCTCCCTGGAGCGTATCGACTATTTGAAATTGAAGTTGGTTAGTGTCCCATCCCATTTTTTTGGCATGTACCGAAGCCATTAGGTGACTGCCGCTTCCTTTTCGACTAATGGCCACTGGTGCTTCATGAAGTTCAGATACTGATTGGTACGGGCTATGCTTTTGAACATGAATGCCCCAAAGTAAGGGGGAGGCTACATACTCTTGGATTATTCTCACTGGATTACCCGATGTAATATCCCTAATAATTCCCTCGGTGAGCACAATGGCCAAATCGGTTTCATGGTTCGCCAATAGCTCGCACATGTATCCCGTACCTTGCGGAACATCAAGCCACTCTAAAAGGATGCCCCTTTCCGCGAAAGCGTTTTCTTCCATGGCCAAATGCCAAGGAAGGTTAAAATGTTCCGGCACTCCTACTATTTTAACCGTTTTCATTCTATTTGCCCTTTAAGTAATCATAAATTGCATATTGGGAACGTACTTGGGCCGTTCCATTGAGGAAGGAAACTTTTTTGTTGGCGTCCTCTGCATCCACAACCCTTGCCTTTACGTTATCTTGTAACTGAATGTACAAAATGTCCTTCAGCTCTTTAAAGATATCTTTATCCAAAATGGGCGTGAGTACTTCTACGCGGTGGTCTAAATTCCGGGTCATCCAGTCTGCGGAGCCCAAATACATTTTTTCATTCCCGCCATTCTCGAAAAGGTAAATCCGCCCATGCTCCAAATAACGATCTATTATACTGGTTATATGGATCGGCTGTTCTTCAGGTTCCAACTCACTTGGTTTTTTGGGGACCAAACAGCAAAAGCCTCTTACTAGCAGTCGAAGTTTCACTCCAGATTCACTTGCTCTATATAGTGCCTTTATCATTTTTGAATCCTCCAAGCTATTCATCTTAAGCGTGATTTTTGCCTGGTTCCCTGCTTTTGCTTGTTCAATTTCATTTTCAATAAGGTCTAAAAACGAAGTCCTCGTATTGAATGGCGATACCAATAGGCTTTTAAGTTTGGGTACCATCCGTTTCTTTTCGAGGACTGCAAAGACCTGATAGAGGTCTGAAGTAATTTTTGTATTCGCCGTGAACAAACCATGATCACAATATAGCTTTGCGGTTTTGGCATTGAAATTTCCAGTGCCGATATATGCGAAACGTCGGATACCTTCCGCGCCTTTCCTTTCAACCATTAAAATTTTGGAATGTACCTTTATCTGCGGCACACTGAAAAAAACGTTCGCCCCATTTTCTTCGAATACGCGTCCCCATTTGATATTGTTTTCCTCATCGAAACGCGCTTGCGCTTCTACAAAAAGTACCACCTCTTTTCCTTTTTTTAAAGCTAAAAGCAAGGAATCACACAAAACGGAGGTTTCCGCAATCCGATACAAAGACATTTTTATTTTGGTCACGTTTTCATCCAAGGCGGCAGATTGGATAAAATGCTCAATGATTCCAAACTCTTGATATGGAAAATGAACCAATTGGTCTTTTTTTAACAACACATCGAAAATAGAGGTGTTGTCCGTCAACATGGAATGCGATAAGGGCAATTTTTCTGAGTATGATAAGCGCTTGTCAGGGAAAGGATTGGGAAAACTGAAAAAATCGGACATATTGTGGTATTCACCCCCCAAAACCATATCAAGCTCGTTCAAACCCCACTTTTTTTTAAGCGTATCCTTGAGGCTTTCTGGCATTTTCATATCGTACAACAGACGTGTAGGTTGTCCCGTTTTTCTCTTGGCCAAAGCTTTATGAATTACGTCAACCAGTGCGATGTCGGTATCATCGTCCTCTAGATATAATTCGGCGTCCCTTGAAATTTTAATGGCAAAACCATCCCGGAACTTCTTTGTAGGAAATAGTTTTTCTACATTTAGTTTTATGGCATCCTCCAAAAAAATGTATTGATGGCCTTCACCAGGAAGTTGTATAAATCTGGAATGCTTGTCCGAAGGGACATAAACAACTTCAAAGTCCGTTTCTGAAGATTGAAGCACTAAATAGATTTTCCCATCTTTAAAATCTGAGAGGCGCTTTGACTTTAGAACAGTGCAGTCTGATGCAATTTGAGAGAACCATTTTGAGATGTATTCTTTATCAGAAGCCCTCAACTCGTATCGTTTTTTCAAAAAGACCCCTTCACTTTTTAAATCATTCAGGATATCCTCAAAAATTTGCCCAAATGCATCTTGCTGCTCCCTTATTTTTTTGAGAATGGACTTTAAGGTCTTGCCCGGTTTTGAGATCAGTCCTTTTCTCAGCGGTTTATCCACCGATTTTAGTTGTCTTAGTCGGGATACCCTAACTTTGAAAAATTCATCAAGGTTGGAGGAGAAAATGGCTAAAAACTTTAATCGTTCCAGGAGCGGAGTATCGGAATTGGCAGCTTCCAACAGAACTCGTTCATTAAAAGATAGCCAGCTAATGTCTCTATTTTTCAGAGGTCTTTTACCCATTGTCAATTTTTTCTAAAAATAGGGAAAGCAGGCCATGCAAATTTAAAGGGAACGTTAAGCCGAACTATTCCCCAAATTCTGAAAGCACATATTTTATAAGGCTATCCACGGTTTTGTGACCTTCTTTGGAGAATTCGCCTGTAGCTCGATTCGCAAGAATAGCATTCAACGAAATCGCTTGGTGTCCATAAAGTTTGGCAAGGCCATATATCCCAGCGGTTTCCATTTCCAAGTTGGTAATTGATTGATTTTTGGAGGAAAACCCAGCCAGTCGAGGAATAAAGTCCTTAATACTTGGATTGAATCTCAGACCTCTACCTTGAGGTCCATAAAACCCTGAATTTGTTATTGTTATACCAAATCGTATACGATTATTATTTATTTTTTGTAGTAGTTCTTCGTCAGAATTGACCACATAAGGGTGAATTTTGTATTTCTCCCATTTCAAAAAAGAGGCAAGTTTTTCTTCTAGCTCCAAATTTCTGATATGTGCTGAATCGTAGAAATGTAAGAGACCTTCAAGGCCTACAGCTATCGAACTTGCAAGAAAGGAGTCTACGGGTATATTGGGCTGAATTGCACCAGATGTACCAATCCGTATAAAACATAACCGCCTTTTGTTTTGTTTGACCTGCCTGGTTTCAAAATTTATGTTTGCCAAGGCGTCCAACTCGTTAAAAACGATATCGATATTGTCCGTTCCTATCCCAGTAGATATGACAGTCAACCTTTTTCTGCCGAGCATACCTGTATGGGTGTGGAATTCCCGGCGTTCTTTCGTAATCTCGATGGAATCAAAATACTTGGATACGGAGCTTACTCTTTCGGGATCACCAACGGTAATTATGGTGTCCGCTATTTCGTGGGGTAGCAAATTTAAATGATAGATGCTGCCGTCTGGATTCAGAATTAGCTCCGAGTGGCTAAGTGCCATTTTACAGCTTTAGAATTCTCTTGGTATCGGAATTATATAAGAAGTTATACTTTAAAGAACCGCCTAAATATTGTTGACTATCACGTATTTGTGAGTAATAATTCATGCGATTTGATATTACTTCCCTTCCTTTTTTGGTAAGGCGCAATGGGTTGAATGAACCGATAAGGGGTCGCAATGTTGATATGATACGCTCGTACTGTGAATCCCCAAAACCGTAGAAACCTTGATTTCCCAAAAGGGTATTCAAAAGCTCGGACCTGGATTCGAGATTTTCATTTTCAACTGTACTCAATACTTTATTCTCCAGGGCATTAAGCCCATTTTTAATGGTGGGATACCGTCTTAAATGTGCCTTTAGCGCATCAGCCAAGTATTTAAACTGAAATGGATTGTGCGTTATCACATTTTCCAAGCGAATGGGGTTGTCGCTGCAGTACAATTGCCAAACGTAATCTGCAAATTCAATATCATCTTGAGAAAGGGTCAGACGATTTTCATAAAGGTTAAGAAGTTTTTCATCACTCAAATCATTCAAAGCGTACAAACGGTCGCTATCATCTTCTTTTCCACTGCAGACTAATGAAATTTCAGCATGCCTTCTGTGGGTTTTCAACCAACTGAGGACCGCAAGCATATTTATCTGGCAAAAGAGGTCATACTCGAACCAAAGTACGATATGGTCTTGTTGTTTGTGGTTGCAGAGCGACCTATATTCTTTTAAGGTTTTTTCCACAAACCAAGATTTGGAAATTTTATAATTCTTGTTTAAAAATTCAAATCTTGTTTTCCAAAAAGACTCGCTGCCCACGTTGCAGAGCGTTTTTCCTTCGCACAACATTTCGCGCCAAGTAATGATATCTCCCTTAAGGTCTAGTGTTTTTAATTTAGAGGTGAAACTGTCTCCGTTGGTAATGTGCAACAGTGATTTCATTTCCAGTCTAGTTTTCGTCGGTTAGAGGTTTTAAATGTAAGATTAAATGGAAAGACTCAAAAATTTTTTCATAAAACATTGGTTATCAATCCTAAATTTTAACAGGGTGGGAAAAATAGTAACGATAGAGTGAGAAATCCTTAATCAACCTCCGACCCGTTTTACAGAAAATCCATATTTTTTTAAGAAATCCATAATCCTGTCCCTGTAATTTCCCTGAATAAGAATACTATCGTTTTTGTAGCTTCCTCCAACACCCAAAAATTCCTTGATGTCCTTGGTCAGCTTTTTAAAATCAGCGTCGGCTCCCGTGTAGCCCTCCAAAATTGTAACAGGCTTTCCTTTGCGTTTTTCATATTTACAGATAATCGGTGCATCCTGAAGCCAGTACGGAGATTTCTCTTCTATTTTTTCCGCTTTTTCCGGAATGTGGTCTGGGAACAGGTTTTGAAGTTGGTCTTTTAAGTCCACGAGCGGTATTTTATTTTTTGACGAGCCCCAACTCGATAAGTCTTTCATTCAAATATGCTCCGGCCGTAGTGTCTTCAAAACTCTTGGGGTGTTCTGCATCTATACAATTTTCAAGACAATCCAACGGCATTTCGCTTATCGGATGCATAAAAAACGGAATGGAATATCTGGAAGTTCCCCATAGTTCCTTAGGTGGATTTACTACCTGGTGTATCGTGGATTTCAATTTATTGTTTGTGAGACGCGAGAGCATATCTCCCACATTGATCATCAACTCATCTGTTTTTGCAATGGCATCGACCCATTTTCCTTCGTGATTTTGCACCTGAAGTCCTTTCCCGTGGGCGCCCATGAGCAAGGTAATTAAATTGATATCGCCATGGGCCGCGGCCCTGACCGCGTTTTTGGGTTCCTCTTTAATGGGGGGATAGTGGATCGGTCTTAAAATGGAATTTCCGTTCTTGATATAGTTATCAAAATAGGTTTCTTCCAGGTTCAAATGAAGTGCCAGTGCCCGCAAGACATATTTCGCGGTCCGCTCCAATTTTTGGTAAGTTTCTTTTCCCACGGTGTTAAAATGGGGCAGTTCTTCGACCAGGACATTGTCAGGGTATTCCGCCTCTAACTTTGGGTCGTTTTCCACATACTGTCCAAAATGCCAAAACTCCTTTAGGTCCCCTTCCTTTTTACCTTTGGCATGTTCCTTACCGAAAGAAGTATAGCCCCTTTGTCCTCCAATCCCTTCGATTTCATAGCGATTCTTGGTGGCTTGTGGCAAGTGAAAGAATTCTTTGATTTCGGAATATAATTTGTCCACCAATTCATCCTCCAAAAAATGACCACTGAGCGCAACAAAACCTATATTTTCAAAAGCCGCTCCTATTTCGTTGATAAACTTTTCTTTCCTAACCGGATCTTCTGATATAAAATCTTTGAGATTGACACTTGGAATAGCATTCATATCGATGTGTTTTAGGGTATTTTCAAAAATACGGAATTACAACTAAGGTAAGCCCGTTTATGTTAGTTCAGAAAGCATTTTAGTACTTTTAAATCGAATAATATTTTCAATATGCAATACCATATCGGCCATTTGGACAAGCAAATTTTGATTGATTTATACAAGGGCATGTTGAAGCCGAGAATGATAGAAGAAAAAATGCTGATTTTGCTACGACAAGGAAAAATTTCAAAATGGTTCAGCGGAATAGGGCAGGAGGCTATATCTGTTGGTGTGACACAGTCGTTAAAGGAAGAAGAATATATTTTGCCGATGCACAGAAACCTCGGGGTGTTCACAACGAGGGAAGTTCCTCTTTTTCGACTTTTTGCACAATGGCAGGGCAAGGCAAGTGGTTTTACACAAGGAAGGGACCGAAGCTTCCATTTTGGTTCGCAAGAACATAAAATTGTGGGTATGATTTCCCATCTGGGACCACAATTGGGGGTTGCGGATGGTATTGCCCTGGCGGATATGCTCCGTCGTAAAAAAAGGGTTACCGCAGTTTTTACCGGCGAGGGGGGCACAAGTGAGGGAGATTTTCATGAAGCACTTAATGTTGCTTCCGTTTGGAACTTACCTGTTTTATTTTGCGTTGAAAATAATGGGTATGGACTTTCTACCCCGACCCGGGAACAATATAATTGCAAAAACCTCGCAGATCGTGCCAAAGGGTATGGTATGGAATCCAGGATAATTGATGGAAACAACATTTTGGAAGTGTACATGAAAGTGGACGAGTTGTGCAAATCGTTGAGAAAACGCCCACGTCCTGTTCTTTTGGAGTTCAAGACGTTTCGAATGCGCGGTCATGAGGAAGCTAGTGGCACAAAATATGTTCCGGAGAAGCTTATGCAGAAATGGGAAAAAAAAGACCCTATCGCCAATTATGAGGCTTTTTTACTGGAAAAGGAATGTATAACTCCACAAGATATTGATCAATTCCGACAAAAAATCACTGAAGAAATTGAAACCCATTTAAAAAAAGCCTTTGACGAACCTCCGGTAGAGGCAGATGTTGAAAAGGAGCTGGATGGGGTCTACATGCCCTTTGTGTACGAAGCCGTCTCGAGAGAATCAGATTCCAAGAACATCCGCTTTGTTGATGCGGTATCCGAGGGTTTGGAGCAATCCATGGAGCGTTACAATGAACTTATACTTCTAGGACAAGATATCGCGGAATACGGGGGAGTATTCAAAATTACAGAAGGATTTACCCAGAAATTTGGAAAAAGTAGGGTGCGCAACACACCCATTTGCGAATCGGCAATTATCTCAACTGCCATGGGACTTTCCATAAACCAAATGAAAGCAGTGGTGGAAATGCAGTTCGCGGATTTTGTCAGTTCCGGTTTCAACCCCATTGTGAATTATTTGGCCAAGGTACATTATCGCTGGGGGGAAAATGCAGATGTGGTGATTCGCATGCCCTGTGGGGGAGGAGTGGGTGCTGGCCCTTTCCATTCCCAGACCAACGAGGCCTGGTTTACCAAAACACCTGGTCTCAAAGTGGTGTACCCCGCTTTTCCCTATGATGCCAAAGGACTTTTGGCCACGGCAATAAACGATCCCAATCCCGTACTTTTTTTTGAACATAAAGGGCTGTATCGTAGTATTTATGGGGATGTACCTTCCGAATACTACACCTTGCCTTTTGGCGAAGCCGTTTTCTTGCAAAAGGGAGACGATGTCACCGTGGTAACCTATGGTGCCGCGGTACATTGGGCTTTGGAAATTTTAAAAAAACACACCAATATTGAAGCAGAAGTATTAGATTTGCGAACACTTCAACCTCTCGATTTTTCATCCATTTTGACCTCGGTCAAAAAAACAGGTAAATTGATTATTTTACAAGAAGACACGGTATTCGGAGGAATAGCCAGTGATATTTCGGCTATGGTGATGGAAAACTGTTTTCAGTTTTTGGATGCACCGGTACAACGGGTCGGAAGCTTGGAAACACCAGTTCCATTTTCCAAAAAATTGGAAGAGAACTTTTTGCCAAAAAAGCGATTTGAAGAGGCCCTACTTGAACTGCATGCATATTGATTGAAAACACTTAACAAATTTTTAACAACACGGATGGCAAATTTGCATGTCCTATCCGTATATCCACTAATAAAACTCCAATTCTTATGGTAAAAAAGACATTTTTAGTAATCGCAACAATAAGCATACTGTTGTCCTCTTGCTCTGTATCCAAGAGCGCCCGGTCACAGAGAAACCTTTTCAGCGGAAGCTGGACCTTGGAGGACGTCTCTTATGAGAACAACACCGGAACGTTCAAATCAGTACTTTTCAATGATGCCGAGGATATTTGTTTTGAAGGTAGTGACTGGTTTTTTCGGGACAATAACAGCACCGGAAGATACACTATTTCCCAAAGTTCCCTCTGTCAAGGAGGCGATCGCTTTTTTAGATGGTCTGTAGTTGAACCAGCACAAAACTACAGCAGTCAATTACAGTTTAAATTTATTGACGAAAAACGTATAGACGTTTCAGGCGGATTCGGGTATCGTCTGAACATTGCCAACCTCAATGAGCAATCCATGACACTTAAATCCAATGTGTCCGTAGAAGGAGAGCCAGTAACCATTGTATACCAATTTTCCAAAAAACAATAACTCATGAAAAATACATTTACAAAAAGCTTGGCAATCGTTATGGCATTCGGTTTTATCATAAGTTGTGATGCTGTAAAAAACGCAAATAACACGCAAAAAGGAGCGGTGATAGGTGCCTCAGGAGGAGCTGTGATCGGTGGTGTAATAGGAAACAATGTCGGCAAAGGAAACACGGCATTGGGGGCAATCATAGGCGCTGTGGTAGGCGGTGCCGCCGGAGGATACATAGGTAACCGTATGGACCGTCAGGCTGAGCGAATCGAAGAAGAAATTCCCGGTGCCGAGGTAAAGCGCGTAGGGGAGGGTAGCAACGTTACCTTTAACGAGGATGCTGGAGTTTATTTTGATACCAACAAATCTACCGTTCGGGGCACGTCAGCAGCTACTTTGGACAAATTGGCCGGAATATTCAATGAGTATCCAAAGTCCGTAATCTTGGTGGAAGGGCACACCGATAGTGCTGGGCCTGAAGATTATAATTTGAATTTATCCAAACAACGGGCAGAATCCGTAACGACGTATTTGATAGGTAAAGGAATATCCAGCGGTAGGTTCACCACAAAATGGTATGGAGAATCACAACCAAAAGCCACGAATGAGACTTCAGAAGGAAAAGCAAAAAATCGCCGTGTGGAATTGGCAATTATTGCCAGTGATGCGCTAAAGGAAGAAGCTTACCAAAATACCAACTAAGAACGAAAGAAAACGTAAAAAGTTTCTTGAATCCCGGTCATTTTGGTCGGGATTTTTGTTTGAATGGTGTATCTTCCAATCGTGAATGCAGCAGAGGTTGTAATTATTGGTGGTGGATTGGCTGGATTGACCGCGGCTCTCGATTTGGCAACGCGCGGAAAAGAAGTTTTGGTCATAGAAAAGAACCGTTATCCCCATCACAAGGTATGTGGGGAATATGTTTCCAATGAAGTTCGCCCATATCTATATTCTTTAGGTCTGGATGTTGGGGAACTGGCCCCAGTGGAAATAGAACAACTCCAATTAGGGACTTTTTCCGGAAAAATGGCGAAAGTCAAGTTGCCCCTGGGAGGTTTTGGAATCAGCAGGTATGCCTTGGACAACCATCTTTATGAATTGGCAAAGCGAAAAGGAGTTGTCTTCCATTTTGATACCGTCTTGGATATCATCTTCGAAGGAAATACGTTTGTGCTCAAATTGTCTTCCAAGACCATAACGGCGTCCGTGGTTATCGGAGCTTTTGGGAAAAGGTCCAATTTGGACAAAAGATTGAATCGGCCTTTTATTGAACGTAAATCAGCTTGGTTGGCCGTGAAGTGCCATTACGCCGATTATGACCATCCCGACAACATCGTATCCTTACAGACTTTTCCTGGCGGTTATGGTGGTTTATCCAAAACAGAAGCTGGCAACATCAACTTTTGTTATCTGGCACAATACGATAGATTTAAGAAAACGGGAAACCACACTCGGTTTCGAGAGCAAGTTTTGTCAAAAAATAAAATCCTTGATCATTTTTTAGAGAACGCAACCCCCGTCTTTAAAAAACCAATAAGCATTGGTCAGGTTTCTTTTGATAAGAAAAAAGCAGTGGAAAATCACGTGTTGATGTGCGGGGATACCGCTGGGCTTATCCATCCCCTATGTGGAAATGGAATGGCAATGGCCATTCACGGTGGAAAAATGGCTGCGGAAGGAGTGAACCGATTTTTGGAAAATACAAATTATACTAGAATTGCTATGGAAAGAGATTATGAAAAATTGTGGAATATGGCTTTTAGAAAGCGATTATGGATGGGAAGGGCTTTGCAAAACCTTATGTTAAATACCAATTGGTTTGATTTAGTTCTCTCCGCTTTGGCCAGCTCCAGAGTAGTATTGACAGGTGTGATTTCGAGCACCCACGGAAAGCCAATCTTGAATTAATGGATTTTTCAGTTCGCAGTAGGGTTGACGAAATGATGGATAACCCGAAAATGGAGTTACCGACCTTAAAAAAGGCCTACAAGGATATCAATCGATGCAATACGCTTTTAGGAGGGGAGTCGATTACGATAGCAGGTGTGTGGGAAATCATAAAAGTGGACCAAAAAAAATCGTATACGATTTTAGATATGGGATGTGGAGATGGTACCATGCTCCGTAAACTGTGCCTTTTTTTGAGGAAGAAAGGCATCCCGCATCAAATGACTGGTATTGACCTTCGGAACGATGTTTTACAGATTGCTTCCCAAAATAGCACAGATTTCCCAGAGATTACTTTTCGAAAAATGGATATTTTAAAGGCGGATGAGACCTTCTCCTGCGACATCATCATCAATACACTGACCATGCACCATTTTGATGAAGATCACATTGATGCTTTCTTGAATCAATTTGTGAAGCTGGCGAATGTAGGAATCGTAATCAATGACCTACATCGAAGCAAATTATCCTATTTCCTATTTAAGATATTTAGTTTTTTCTTTATCCAGACCCATGTGGCAAAGGTGGATGGATTGATTTCGATAAGTAAGGGATTTACCAAAAAAGACCTGTATCGACTCGCCAATAATATACCGAACGTTACGCACAACATTCGATGGAAATGGGCATTTAGGTATTTATGGACCATGCAAATCAACCAATCTAAAGCGGTATGAGCGAAGTACGGGTCATAGAAGTAGCGAGAGAGCTGCCTAAATTCAGTAGACTCACATCGGAAATACTTCCCTTTGTTAAATTGTGGTTAGCTTCCCAGGAAGAGCGCTTTGTACGAAAGGTAATCAAGATTTTTGAAGGCTCCGGTGTGGAGCGACGCTACGGCATTATGGACATAGAAGAGGTTTTCAATGCCACGTCCTTTCAAGAAAAAAACGACATCTACATCCGAGAGGCGAAATCAATGGGGCAACAAGTACTTTCTAAAGCGCTAGAAGGCGCCAATTGGAAAGCGAACACATTGGATTATATCATTACGGTAAGTTGCACAGGGATCATGATACCGTCCTTGGACGCGTATTTAGCCAATTCCCTCGGATTTAAAAAAGACATTGTTCGTCTGCCAGTAACGGAAATGGGTTGTGCTGCTGGCGTATCTGGACTAATTTATGCGAAACATTTTTTACGTTCAAACCCCGGAAAACGGGCGGCTGTAGTTGCTGTTGAGAGCCCAACCGCTACATTTCAATTGAACGATTTCTCCATGGCCAATATGGTAAGCGCAGCGATTTTTGGAGATGGCGCGGCTTGCGCTTTGTTGTCTTCTGAGGAGGATGCAATAGGCCCGGAAATTGTTGGGGAGCAAATGTACCATTTTACCGATGCCACGCACCTGATGGGCTTCGATTTGACCAACACCGGTCTTAAGATGATTTTGGACCCTGAAGTCCCTCAAATGATTTCAACCCATTTTCCAGAGATAGTCCACCCGTTTTTAAAAAGTTGCGGGACCCAAATTGAAGATGTGGATTATTTGATTTTCCATCCAGGTGGACGAAAAATCGTGGAAACTGTAGAAGACTTGTTTGGAAAGTTGGGCAAAAACATAGACGAGACCCGTGATGTGCTAAAGAATTTTGGTAATATGAGCAGTGTTACGGTTTTGTATGTTTTGGAACAATTTCTGAAAAGACCTTACGAATCCGGGAAACAAGGCCTCATCCTAAGCTTTGGACCTGGTTTTTCTGCGCAGCGCGTATTGCTAAAATGGTAATTTTAATTGCAACATGGCAGAGAAAACATCAAAATGGGCATTGATATTGGGGGGCAGTACCGGTTTAGGGCTTGCTACGGCATCTAAGTTGGCGCGCCATGGGTTTAACCTTTTGATTCTTCACCGGGATAGAAGGGCCGATATGTTGGAAATCGAAAAGAATTTCGACGCTTTGGAGAAATACGGTGCCAAGGTCCACGCTTTTAATGTGGACGCCATCAATTCGGCCAAAATTTTAGAAACCCTCCCCAAACTTTCAAGTATCCTGAAAAATGAGAAAATTGACCTGCTTATCCATAGTATCGCCAAAGGTAATTTAAAGCCCATGTACTCTCAAGATACCCGTGTTTTGAGCAGTTTAGACTTTCAGCATACAATAAAAGCCATGGGTATTAATTTATACGAATGGACTCAGGCACTGGTACAGCATGAGCTTTTTGCGGATGATTCCCGAATCATTGCCTTTACCAGTGAAGGTAGTACCAAGGCTTGGACGGGTTATGCCGCGGTATCAGCCGCCAAGGCCACCCTGGAGTCCATTGTACGCAGTATGGCATTTGAGTTTGCCCCTTTGGGCATCAAAGTGAATTGTGTTCAGGCGGGTATTACCCAGACAAGGTCTTTCCAAATGATTCCTAACAGTGAAGCCTTAAAATTACAGGCAAAGGCCAAAAATCCATTTAAGCGTTTAACAACTCCTGAGGATGTAGCCAATGTAGTCTATCTTTTGACCTTGGAAGAAGCAAAGTGGATCAATGGGACGATACTAAAAGTAGATGGAGGTGAGAGTTTGCAATAATCATTTCCCAGAGTAAAAATGAAGCTATGGCACACGAAATAATAGAAAAACTTCCATATTCCCACCCTTTTTTGTTCGTGGATGATTTACAGGATATAAATCAGAATGGGGTGATAGGTAGCTTTACTTTTAAAAATGAGTTGGACTTCTTTCGAGGACATTTTAAAGAAGCACCTGTTACACCAGGGGTTATTTTGACCGAATGCTGCGCTCAAATCGGTTTGGTATGCCTTGGTATCTATTTGCTCGATGCGCAAGTAAAAGACTTTGAAAAACCACAGCTTGCTTTAAGTAGTTCGGAAATGGAATTTTATTTACCCGTTTTTCCAGATGAAACCGTACGAGTAGAGTCCGAAAAAATCTATTTTCGATTTAATAAGCTAAAGTGTAAAGTGAAACTTTTTAACCAATCCGGGAAATTGGCTTGCAAGGGGATATTGGCAGGGATGTTAACAGGAGTTGAGAGTGGAAAATAGAGTCGTGATAACCGGTCTGGGGGTATGCGCCCCAAACGGAATAGGTCTTTCCAATTTTGGTGAAGCACTGTCACATGGTCAGAGCGGAATACGTTTCCAAAAGGATTTGAACCGACTAAATTTCTCATGTCAAATAGCTGGAAGTCCAAATATTGAAGAAATTGACCTAAATAAATACTTTAGTAAAGTTCAACTTAGGGGACTGGAAGCTTCAGGTCTTATTTATGGCGTGATTGCCGGTAAAGACGCTTGGTCGGATTCAGGTCTCGCTCCAGCAAAGGATGACGCGCCTGACTGGGAAAGTGGCGTAGTCTTCGGTACCGGTATGCTCGGAGTGGAGCGATTCAGAAATGCCATCTATGCTGTTGACGCCGGGAACGTTCGGCGCTCTGGAAGTACCACCGTAATCCAGACCATGGCCAGTGGGATAAGTGCCTATTTAGGCGGAATGTTGGGATGCGGTAATCAGGTCACTACGAATTCATCTGCCTGTACAACCGGCACTGAGGCCTTGATTATGGGATATGAGCGCATAAAACTGGGAAAAGCATCTCGCATGTTGGTAGGTAGCTGTAGTGATAGCGGACCTTATATCTGGGGAGGTTTTGACGCGATGCGCATATTGCCGAACAGCTATAACGATAATCCTGAAGAAGCCAGTAGGCCTATGAGCGCATCAGCTACGGGATTTGTACCAGGAAGTGGGGCAGGGGCCTTGGTGTTGGAGTCTTTAGAAAGCGCCTTGGAACGGAATGCCAAAATCTATGCCGAGGTGATTGGGGGAGTTGTCAACAGTGGAGGCCAACGGGCCGAGGGCAGTATGACCGCACCTAATAGTAGAGCGGTTCAAGCGTGTATAAGGTCGGCTGTCAAAAATGCGGGTATCGCCCCTGGAGAAATTGAGGTAATCAATGGACATTTGACGGCGACTACCAAAGACCCTCTGGAGATAGAAAATTGGAGCTCGGCGTTGGGAAGAAAAGGCAAGGATTTCCCATTTATAAACAGTTTTAAAGGGATGTTTGGCCATTGTCTTGCCGCTGCGGGAAGCATAGAATGCGTTGGAACTGTTCTTCAGTTTGAGAGACAACAGGTTTTCGGAAATGTAAACTGTGCCGACATCCATCCTGAAATTTTGAAAACCATCCATAAATCGTGTATCCCTCAAAAAAGCTTTTCATACAGCCCTAAAATTATGGCAAAAGCCAGTTTTGGTTTTGGGGATGTGAATGCCTGTGTTATTTTTAAAGCCTATTCTAAAAACTAGGAAATGTCTGAAAAAGAAAAGCGATACGAAGAATTAAAGGAAATAGTGGCAAACTACCTTCCCGAGGATGTCCCTTCCCAAAGTATTTCGCTGGAAAGCCATTTTATCAATGAACTGAACATCAACTCTGCCAACCTTGTGGATATCGTCCTGGATGTTGAGGATGCATTCGACATTATGTTGGAAAACGAGGATATGGATAAGATGACCACGGTGCAGGAAGCTTTGCGCATCATCGACTTAAAAATTGACAATAAGTCCTAAAACCCTTCAATATCATGGACGAATTCATCCAATTTGTACTGAAAAAAGTTAATGTGGACCGGCGATTGCTGTTACTATATTGCTTGGTATATTTTTTATGGGGCCTTGGAATGAATTGGTTTGGCACTCAAGTGGAAATAGCAAAATTTACCTATTGGTGGCAGGTCATTACGTGCTATATTTTATACATGGTCCCTATTTCCTTGGTTTTACGCGGAATGCCCTTTCATGCCCAGTACGCTTACGGACTTGCTGCCATGGGGCTATTGGAATTTGGCGGTTACGCTCTAAAAACCTCCTATGCCTACCCGAATAATCTATTAGATAAGCTTTTTGATATTAGAAATTTTAGTCTTGGAATGGCGCTCTTTTTTGCCCTGTATTTTCCATTAGGGAATTGGGCTGTAGATAGAATTTATAAGATGGTTTTCAAAACATAACAAAGATTATATAAAGTGTTTATTTAATCACTTAATGTGAAAATCATTTTTATGTTGACCAAATTATCTGCTCTGTTTTTTTTGATTTTTATACCGTAGTCCAAGGAATACAAGGAGGTTGTACCTATAAGTTGTTGCCCTTTTCTTTGAAAGGATATGGTCATCTTTTTTGAAATGCTCTTAATGGTTAAATTTCCCTCAACCAGCAGCTTATCTTCGACTAGGCGCACATTTGAACTTTTGAAATATATTTTCGGATAGTCGTCCGTATCAAAGTATTTTCCACTGCGCAGGGACCAGTTCCGAAGTCCATTGTTGGTATCCAGGGTCTCGGACTGGACCGAACCTTCAAAAACTGATTTTTCCGGATTTTCCCAGTCAATAATCGATTGAGACTCAAACCCCTCGATGGTACCCTTTACTTTTTTCGAAACAAATTCAAAACGTATTTCTGCACTGCTTATCTCTTTTGAAGTCTTGTGTTGCGCAAAAACCATTGTAGACAACAAAGGGAAAACCAGCAGGAAAAGAACAATTCTCATAAGCAAAATTTTGCTAAAAGTACGTATTCATTTCTAATAACAATGAAGGGGTATCATTATCATTGCATCTATTTTGTTTAATGCCTCATGCGAAAGGAATTTGGGAATACGAAAGGAAAATACGAATCGGAACATTTGTATATCCTATGATTTAAAATAAGCCATTAATGAGAAAAAATAAAATATAAGTACTTGAAATTCATGGAAATGAAATTTAACTTGCTGATTTTTGAAGTAGTGTTAAAAATCAAAAAATGAAGTTAATTTTTCAGGGAAATGTAGGATTATTTGTAATTTTCTGTTGGAGATTGCGAAATTCCAATGAGTTAACAAACCATGAATGATTTAACAAAACGTGATGTAATCCCTACCCAAGAACTACTTATCCGCTTGGAGAGAAATAAGATGTCCATGCTCAGACTTTCCAGGAAGTTGAGTTCGTATACCTGCGAACCGAACAACAAATCATGTTTTGAAAAGCTGTATGATTTAAAACAAGATTTTAAGGACTTTGCCCAAAGGCAAAACCAACTTATGGGTTTGTTGAACAAGAATATCTCGATAGAGGAAAATCTGGGGGATGAAGTTCGAAAACATCTAAAAAGCTTCAAAAAACTGGAAAGCGCTATGGCCGCCTACCTTTTGGATACCAAACGGTACTATTAGTTGATTTACATTTTTTTATCGTCCTAAGGGACATTCTTCCCTTTGTTATCCAGATTTATCTAGAAAACCACTGTATTATTGCATGGCACTGTAATCCTGTACCATGACCAAGTCCAGAAATACCACGCTTATTGTTCTGGCTTTTTTTGCCATTTATGTAATATGGGGCTCTACCTATTTGCTCAATAAAGTAGCTGTTCTGGAACTGGCTCCATTTATGTTGGCCTCATTTCGATTTACTACAGCGGGAATTTTGATTTTTATATTGGCACGTCTTATGGGCATTCCAATAAGAATTACCAAAAGACAATGGGTAAACACCATCTTTGCCGGCTTTCTCTTTTTGAGTTTTGGCAATGGTGTGGTGGTTTGGGCACTACGTTATGTAGATACTGGTTTCGCTGCACTCGAAATTTCGGCCCAACCATTGATTATTCTTTTGATGATGCGTGCACTCGAGGGTAAAAAAATACGACCAATGTCCTTTGTAGGGGTTGTTTTCGGTATAATCGGCATTTACCTTTTGGTAAGCCAAAAACAAGTGGTTTCCAAGGAAAATTCTGTATTGGGAATGATGATGATTTTTGCATGTATGCTAAGCTGGGCTTACGGGAGTATTTTTGTGGCGAAAGCGGATTTGCCTTCCAATTATTTTGTCAACACCGGTTATCAAATGTTTACGGGAGGAATTATCCTTGCGATTATGAGCTTCGGTTTTGGAGAAGATTGGACATCGCCCATATATTGGAGTTTCAATGTGAAATTGGTGATGGGCCTTTTGGTCGTCTTTGGCAGTATCTTGGCCTTTACTTCCTTCAACTATCTTTTAAAGGTCGTTTCTCCTGAAAAAGTGGCAACCTCCACTTATGTTAATCCCATAGTCGCTATGCTTCTCGGTTGGTACTTTCTCAAAGAAGAGATTACTGCACAATCCATTGTTGCCGCCGTTGTGCTGTTAACAGGTGTTTATTTTATAAATACCAAAAAGACCCTGGCTATTTTTGAACGTTTCAAAAAATAGAATCTTTCAGCCGTAAGGCGGGAAAAAAGAATTGGCGTTGAGTACAATTCAATACAAAAAAGAGCCGCTTCACTACATTTCGTTTTTGAGATGTTCCATCCTTTAGCATATTTGTAACATCAATCAAAAAACGAACAATCATGAATCAACTTGCAAAAATCCTGGCCCTATTCGTGGCAAAATTAATTTTGATATTGCTCCTGCTCGGGGGCAATGCCCTTCAGGCGCAACGTAAGAGCACTTCGGTAAGTGTCAAGGACAATGGAAAAACATCGATTTCCGTCAATAATGGTTTCGGCAAAAACTTTCACGTGGAATTCCAGGGTGATATCAAACTTTCTGAGGATGATTCCGATGTTATTGCCATCTCCTCGGGAGGGTACATGGAAATAAAGCGGTCCGCTTTTGGAAGTAGGAGACGAATCTTTATTGAGCCCGATGGTTCAGGCCAACTGGTCAAAAAGTATTATGTGGGAGGTTCCCAAAAAGGTTTTGCGGGAGAAGGACAAAAATGGCTCGCTGAAATCCTTTTGGATGTTGTTCGGACCACTACCTTGGGTTCTGAAGAGCGGGTCGATAGAATTTACAAAAAACGGGGAGCCTACGGGGTACTAAAGGAGGTGGATTTTATGGATAGCGATTATGTGAAATCCAGATATTTGAAACTTCTTTTAAAGAAAAATTTGAACAATCCAGATGTGATATCCGTATTGAACACTATTGGCAGTGATATGGATTCAGATTACCATAAAGCAGACATTCTTAAAAACAGTTTCCGCCAATTTTCATCTACAGATACTCGACTATCCGCCTTTATAAATGCGGTCTCCGAAATTGATTCCGATCATCATAAAGCAGAAGTCCTCAAAAAAACGATAAAGGATGGAAATATTGATGAAAATCAAATGAAGTCGATGTTCATCATCACAAAGGACATCGATTCAGATAATCACAAATCCAGTGTTCTGCTCGCAGCTTTGGGAAACTACACCCTCAGTGAAAATAATGTCAAACTTTTGGCGTCAACCTCCAAGAGCATCGACTCGGACCACCATAGGGCAGAAGTGCTAAAAACAGCAATTTATAAGTCGAATTTACCATCCGGGGGACTACATACATTTTTGAACGCTTTGGAAGGGATGAGTTCAGACCACCACATTGACGATGTATTGTCCAATATGGTTAGTGATAAAACACTGGAGCCTTCCACAATTTCCCATGTGCTCAAATGTGTCGCATATATGGATTCTGATAGTCATCAAGCCAATGTGTTGAAAAAGTTGGTGCAATCACAGAAATTGTCCAATACAAATGTTGAGAATCTGGTTTTGGCACTGAATCGAATCAATTCTGATAGCCATACGGCCAGCGTGCTCAAATATGTAGCTGAACTCAATCTTCGTGGGGACCAGTTGCTTGCTATATTTGACGCCATCCGTCAAATTGATTCAGATTACCACAAAGCCGAGTCTCTTATACGATTTGCGAATAAAATAGGTCAGAGTGATTCTGATTTGGTGGATGCCTACCGTTCCACGAGCAGTTCCATAAATTCCGATTCCCATTATCGAAGGGCAATCAATGCCATCCAATAATATGCTCTGTTTCCCAAAATACTGATTTTGGTATAGCCAATATTGAGTATTTTGTGGGTATGGAGGGATTAAAATTTCTTATTGACCGACCCAAAATGCGTAAACATCTCTTTTTGATCGTCCTAGGTTTTGCTGTGGGAATACTTTTTTATGCTTTTCACAAATTCAAGGGAATTCCCAACGTTTGGGAGATTTTCCTGAATGGTGCACTTGGCGTTGCGATAAGCTACATTTTTGATTGGACCAACCTTTTTTTGAACCGAACTATTCACTGGAAAAGACAAACAGGCCTCCGATTGTTCATGGGCATATTTGTGCACTTAATCGCCGGACTGGCAATTGTTTTTATTGCGTTAAAGCTCTACGGTATTTTTTATCCTACCTATGATTTTTTTGCGTCTCGGGGCGAGATGGTGTTTTTAAAGATTACGGTGCTATTTTTTTGTGTTGTGCTGATTTACAATATCATCTACTTTGCATACTATTCCTACCAGTACTACATAAAAGGCCAACTTATGGAATCCCAGTTGCAGCGAAAACAGACCGAGTTGCAGTTAACAGCCTTAAAATCCCAACTGAGCCCCCATTTTTTGTTCAATTGTCTGAATGCCTTGTCGGCTCTCGTCACCAAAGATGTAAATGCCGCGGAACAATTCATCCGTTCCTTGGCGACCTCCTACCAATATACTTTGAAAACATACCGAATTCCTCTGGTGGAAGTTGCTGAAGAATTGAAATTTACGAGATCCTATTACTTTTTGATGAAGACCCGTTTTCAAGGGCAAATCTCCTTGGATGTTGATGTTCCGGAACCTTTTCTAGGTAGCAAAATACCTCCAATGACCCTGCAGATGTTAGTGGAGAATGCCATTAAGCACAATGTTTCTGATATGGATAATCAGTTGATGATAAGGATACGGTACCAAGCCGGGTTTTTGGAAGTGGCCAATACGATTACCAAACCAAGGCTGAGTGCAAAATCTACCCATATTGGTCTACATAATATTAAATCACGGTACAAGCTATTGATAAAAAAGCCGATAACGGTACAACATGGAACATCTGATTTTAGTGTAAAGCTCCCCGTATTTCAATGAAAAAGTTATTTGTCCACCATCCGCTCTTTCGATTGCTGAGTCCCTTGTTCAGCGGCGCGTTGACCTATCTTCTCATACTTTTGATCAACAATACCCTACAGGACTTAGGTTCAAATTTCTTCACCCAGGAACTGTATGTATGCATTGTGCTGGCATACATCATCCAGGAGAGCGCAAGGATTAACATACAGTTTTTCAATAGGCTAAAAAGGCCTAGGTCGTTTTTGGTAAAAGCATTGCTCCATCTGATATCTATTTTGGCGATAACCGTGTTGCTCGTAATCGTCACCATGTATTCCTATTTTGTGCTGATATTGTCCTACACGCCCAACTACATGGAACTGCTGATTTTCAGCAGTATTTTTTCAACCATATCTGTAATCTATGTCCTTTTGTACATCGGCAATCAATTCTTGTTCAAAATAAATACGGATAAGTTGGAAAAAGAGGAATCAGAAAGAAGTAAGATCGAATCGGATTTCAAAAGTTTTAAACAAGAAATCAACCCGCAGTTATTGTTCGAAAGTCTAGAGACCATTTTGGCATTGATGAAAAAAGATGCGGAAGAAGCAGAAGTGCTCACAGAGAATTTTGCATCTATCTATAGATACTTGCTATCTAAAAAAAGGAATGAAATCATCCACTTCGATGAAGAACTATCTGTACTAAAGAGTTTTATTGGTATGGTAAAATACATGCCCTATCGCAAATTAAAATTGGGTAAATGCCAGACCAAGGAACCGTTTATTGTACCCGGTAGCCTACTGTATATATTTGAGATGATATTGAAATCAACCATCCCATCTGAACAGATATACCTCGTTGTGGACCTAGAGGAAAAAGAAGACTGTATTGAGATTAAATATGAACATCAGGAAAAGTTAAATAAAACATTAAAAACCAATGATTTGGAATATATTTCAAAAACCTATGAATTGTATAGTTCCAGCGCCTTGGAAGTACTCCACGGAACCCAGATAAAAACCATCAAACTTCCTAAACTCCAGATGAAATGAAAGTCGCCATATTGGAAGATGAACCGCTCGCTGCCGAAAAACTTGAACGTTATCTTCAGAAATATAGCGGTACCGTTGAAATTTTAAAAATTCTTCCTTCACTTGAAAAAGCTTTGCCCTGGTTAGAGGCCCACAAAGAGGATGTGGATCTGTTCTTTATGGATGTACAACTTTCTGACGGTCTTAGTTTTGAAATCTTCAATGCGATACAATTGAGCAAACCTGTGATTTTTACAACAGCTTTTGACGAGTTCGCCATTGACGCTTTCAAGGTGAACAGCATAGACTATCTTTTAAAACCTATAAAGTTCACTGATTTATCAAGGGCCTTGGAAAAGCTAAAAACGTTGAAATCGCAGTTTTTGGATACGGAAAAATTTAAACCCTTGATTAGGTCAAAAACGAAACATGTACCTAAAGACCGATTTCTAGTGAAAATAGGAAACCATTTGAACGCGATAGCTACGGAGACTGTCAGTGTTTTTTATGCGGAGGGAAGAGACGTCTATTTGATTACCCAAGAAGGGAAGCGCTACATGATTGAATTTACTTTGGAAAATCTGGAGACGATGACAGATTCCGGCTTGTTTTTTAGGGTAAACCGTAGTTTTTTGGTGAACCTCAATGCTATTACCGATGTATTGGTCTATTCCAATCGAAGGTTAAAACTCTCGCTTCAACCTCAAATGGGTAAAGAGGTCATAGTTAGTAGGGAAAAAGTAGGTGATTTTAAAAAATGGTTCGAAGGACTTAATTAGTCGGGTCTTCTTTCTGCTCTAGTTGTTTCAATGCACGGTTTAGACTTCTAACGGTAACCCCAATGTAATTGGCAATATCTTTTTTGGGAAGTACCGTGATCAAATCAGGAAAAAGTTTTTGTAAACGTAGCACATTGTCCTCAATGGGGTGGGAATGTTGATACGAATGTCTTGGTGCTTTATATCTAATTTTATCGGCAAGTGCTTTCATTACCAAGTTGTTAAAGACCTCATCTTTTTTGAGCAATTGGTTGTATGTACTGTGCGAAAACGAATAGGTTTCCAAATAGGTCACAGCAGTTACGGAACAAATGGTAAGTTTTTCGCTGAACACTTCCAATTCCCCAAATTCCATTCCTTCCCCTAAAAACTCCTGGATGAACTCCTTTCCGTTTTCATCAGAAATAGCACATTTTACAATGCCACTCTTTATAAGATAAACCGTGCTATACCGATGGTCTTGCTCCAAAATAGTTTGCTTCGGACCAAAGGCATTGACTTCTATTCTATACGTGCCCTTTTTTCTGAGTTCCTCAATGTAGGGAATAAATCTCTGGTTGGTGCGTATCATTTCTAAGGATTAGGGACAAATGTCCTTTTTTCGGCCGGTAAGAACTGATTTCTTTGTCCCCAAAAATAGATGATTCCTAGGGTAGATGGAAAAACCTAAAGTGAAAAAGCAAGAAATCCCTAAAATGTACAACACCCGTTTTGTCCAGGTTTGTTCGGCATCCTTGTTTTTCTCGGCCAGTTTTAATATGCTTATCCCAGAACTCCCGGCATATCTTACAAGTTTGGGCGGTGCGGAACATATTGGCCTTATCATCGCTCTTTTTACACTGACCGCTGGGATTTCGAGACCTTTCAGTGGAAAATTGACAGACACCATAGGACGAAGGCCCGTTATGATATTCGGTGGTTTGGTCTGTGTAATCTGTGGTATTCTATATACATTTACTTTTACGGTTTTGGGTTTTTTGCTCCTTCGCTTGTTCCATGGTTTCTCCACGGGATTCACTCCCACAGCGACCTCAACTTATGTTTCGGATATTGTTCCCATGGAAAGATTGGGAGAAGCCATGGGCATACAGGGTATAGCTTTCAGCACAGGTCTTGCCCTGGGCCCGGCCCTGGGAAGCCTCATAAAACTTTACTTCTCCTATGAAGTTTTGTTCTGTAGCTCTTCCCTTTTAGCAGTATTGGCGATTTTTTTAATGATGGGTTTACGTGAGACCTTGGTTCCCAAAAAAACGTTTAGGTTAGCGCGGTTAAAAATAAAAAAGCACGAAATTTTGGCAAAAGAGGCCATCCCGGCAGGTATTGTCACTTTACTCACCTATGTTGCCTTCGGGGTAGTACTGACCTTAATTCCAGATTGGAGCGACCATCTGGGACTGAGAAATAAAGGCACTTTTTTTATTGTATTTACTTTGGCCTCCCTTTTAGTACGTTTGGTTGCAGGTTCTTTATCGGATAGATACGGTCGTGTACCCCTCATGGTGCTCGGACTTTTACTTCTAATGATTTCCACATTTCTCATGGGCTTTTTGAAAACTGGTCTTGGCCTATTGATTTCGTCCTGCCTATATGGATTGGCCATGGGAATTGTTTCACCTGCGATTAATGCATGGACCATAGATTTGAGTCACCCACTTCATAAAGGGAGGGCAATGGCCACGATGTATATTGCCTTGGAAGCGGGAATTGGCCTTGGAGCTCTGATATCCGGGGGATATTATCAGGGCGACTTGCTTCGTGTCCCTTCCGTTTTTTATACCTGTACCCTAATCGCGATGACCGCTCTGGGATATCTTTTCTTTAGAAGAACCAACAAAAAAAGTGGCGTGCCCAAATCCTAGACAAAAGTTAAAAGACTTTCGGTTATAACCGGAGTTACGTATCTTAAAAAGAAAAGCTAGATTATGCGGTTAAGTTTGTATTTGATGGTCAGCGTTTTCATCCTTTTTGTTCTGGGTTGCGCTTCATCCAAAAATTCAGAGATTGCTGTTCAGCAAACAAAGGAATTAGATGCTCTAATGGAGAATGGGTCTTTTCATTTTATTGCCCAATGGGCCCGGCCGCTTCCTTCGACCGGTTTAAATAGCATTGCCAGCTCTGGATTACTTCCGCCAGGCAGTAATGTTGGAAATATTGATTTAATGGGCAATACGAATTATTTGAAGATGTCCAGAGACAGCGTTGCGGCCTATTTTCCTTATTTTGGGGAACATCAAATAGGAGGGGGAGGTTATCCGCCTACAGATACTGCAATCCAATTTGATGGAATCCCAGAGAACCTAAGCGTTGAGAAAAATCAAAAAGGATATAAAGTAAAATTCAACATTGTTCATGGAACTGAGACATATCGAATAAATGCACAATTGTTTCCAAGTAAAAAGGGAAACATCAACATTATCAGTTCACATCGATTTCCAATTGCTTACATCGGGGACTTAAAAGCGTTTTCAGAGGGAAGTCTGGAATGAAGAATGGCGTTGGCATTAGCTGCTGAACCCCCGTACAGAACTATCCGTGCATGGCTGATTTCCTATTGACCACTGAGTTTTTCGCATCAAACGAGCTTAACTGCCTCCGAATCAATCCACTTTTTGATCTTTATTTTTGATTGGGGTTTTGTTTCCCTTTTTTTCAAGAAGTAATTCGGCTTTGGGCAAACATATCATAAATGTTGTTCCTTGTTCTTTACCATCAGAAGTAGCAGAGATTGTTCCATTATGGGATTCTATTATCTTTTTTACCATATACAATCCTAATCCAGAACCCTCTACAGAACCATCAAATCGTTCAAAAGGAGTAAAAAGTTTTTCCAAGTCGGATTTGCTCATGCCCGAACCATTGTCCATGACCATAAATTGATTTGAATCCTGAAGTAGTTTGGCTTCAATACGTACCATTGGATTCTCTTGGGTTCCCATATATTTAATGGCATTGTCCACCAAATTTTCAAAAACTTGAATCATGCGATTTCGGTCACCAAAAATTTTGGGAAGCTTTTTGTCCACGTAGAGCTTGACATTGCCCGCGGACAATCTCCCGAAAACCAAACTCTGTGCAAGTTCTACAATTTCCTTGGTATCCAATAGCTCATTGTTGTTCTCAATTTTACCGAGCTTGGCAATTTTGGTGATATCATTGATGAGATTGTTCATGGTATCGCAAGTCTCATCAATGTATTTAACGTACTCTTGCATATCAGGACAACTTGTTATGTCCATTTCCATTGGGATTAGACTGGCAATCCCTTTTATACTGTTTAGCGGACTCTTTAAATCATGTGATACAGCAAAGGCAAAACGTTGTATTTCTTCGTTTTTCAAGGAGAGTTCATCTGCCGCTGCCATTAGCTTTTTCTGTTTTTGCTGAAGTTCCTGTGTACGCTGGTCTATTTCTTTCTCTAACTTGTTTTGATACTTTTTAAGATTTCGCACCCTCAAATAATACAAGAGATACACCACTAAGATGATACCGATAATAGCGGCTGATTTGAACCACCAAGTTTTCCAGAAAGGCGGTAACACTTGAACTAAGATGGAAGTGTTGTTGTCCACCCAAATACCGTCCGAATTTGTAGATTTAATATGTAACGTATACGTCCTTGGACTCAAATTGGTGTAGGTAGCGTGTTTATCACTGCCCACATAGTTCCATTCGGTTTCAAAACCTTCAAGAAAATAGGCAAAACTCACTCGCTTGGGGTGCCTATAGGTCAACGCGTGAAATTCAAAATCAATGACATCCTGGTCATAAGCCAAGGTTAACGTATCCGTTTGGCTGATGTCTCGGTTCAAAAGTCCAGATGGGTCGCCGGGGAGCACTACTTTGTTAAAAACCCGTAATTCGGAAATAAAGACCCTTGGGACATCCTGTCTTTTCCTTACGTTCTTCGGATTGAATATATTAAACCCATTGCTCCCGCCAAAAATCAGTTCCCCTGAAGCGGTCTTGTAAAAAGAGGCAGCATTGAACTCATTGCCCTGGAGGCCATCATCGACATCGTAGTGTAGCGAACTGCCATCAGTCCGGTTATACTGGATGATTCCTTTTCCCGTGCTGAGCCATAGGAAGCCCTGCTCGTCTTCAACGATACTCTTTATGGCATCGTTGTACAATCCATCTTCCTTGGTATACGCCATGAAAGCATCAGAAAGCTCATCATACTTATTGAGACCGGACTGCGTGCCTATCCATAACACGCCCTCACTGTCTTCAAATATTGTATTGATAAAATCATTGCTTATCGGTCGTTCATTATGTAGGGTATGATAATGATAGGGCAACCATTTATCGTTGTTCTCCACAAGCCGGAATAATCCAGAGGTCTGGGAGCCAACCCATATTTGTCCCTTACTATCTTCAAATAGGCGAGCTACCGTGACCGTTTCGGTACCGTCCCGCTCGGAACGTACACTGACATGTTGATGGGTTCCATTCTCTGGATAGTAAACATGAACTCCCCCAAAAAGTGTTACGATCCAAATACGTCCTTTACGGTCCTGGAGCATATCCGTTACATTATCTGATGCCAAAAAAGAGTTTGCCTTGTTCCATACTTCATACTCCATGGTCTCGGGGTTAATAATTGCCAGGCCATTGGCCCAGGAACCCACCCATAAACGGTTCTCCTTATCCTTCATAAGGGACAGTACCACATCCGTATTCAATTTCTTGTTGGACAGGGCATAGGTCTTGAAGGTATTTTCCCTCCGGTTCCAATAGTTCAGTCCCCCACCATCTGTGCCAATCCAAAGCGCTCCATCCTCTGCATCCAAAAAACTATTTACCATGTTGTTGCTGAGGGTGTTCACATCAAAAGGATTGTTTTTAAGATGTTCGAACTTATGATATTGAGGGTCGTAAAAACTAAGTCCATTTTTAAATGGACCCAGCCACATGACACCATTTTTAGCTTTATGGATGGACCAAATGGAGTTGCTGGTTATAGAATTTGGTTTGCTTACATCAACACGTAGGTGCTGGACTTCGCCCGTAGAGGGATCGTAAAAATGAAGTCCCCCGTTTTCACTGCCCATCCAAATTTTATCCTGTGCATCAAGGGAAAGGGATAAAATGGAATGGCCGGGGTCGATGGCAATATTTTGGGTAAGAAATTCATCGTCTGATGACACTTCCAATGGTATCAGGTCCCCATCGTGGGACCCCAGCAGATAGTTGGTATCTGATAACCGTATGGCCCTACTTATGTTCTGGGGCTGCTCAATTTGACTTACAACCTGCAAATCCTTATTGATAATGTAGACCGATGCTTGCGTTATTATCAATAATTTGTCTTCCGCTATCACAAATACCTCCACGATATAATGGTTGCTGGGACCGCTCTCATAAATATGATCAAAACGAATTTGCTTGGTTTCCCCAGTGGTAATGTTGTATTTGTATACCCCGCTGTTGTCCGTCCCCAACCAAAGGATATCCTTGGAGCGGGCAATGGCCCCGATGTATTTGGTGTTCAGACTTTTCCCTGAATTTAGGAAAGGATAAGGTTTTACGCGGTTGATTTTTCTATCGTATACGTTCAAGCCTTGATTGGTGCCTATGTAGAGTATTCCCTCGTTATCTTCATAAATACTTTCAATGTAACCATCTGTAAGACCTTCATTTTGGGCATTCCCTTTTTCAAACACTTGAAATTCCGTACCGTCATATCTATTGAGACCATTGGGGGTACCTATCCATAAAAAGCCGTGGCTATCCTCAAAAATTTGGGTCGCAGAGCTTTGGGACATGCCGGACTTTATATGCTGAAAGGAAATGGGGTCATTTGCCGATTGTCCCAAAACACCCAGGTTGGTGCCCATTGCAAGTAGTACTAATTGGACGAAAAGTAGCTTCGTTTTCATTGGTTGAGGGAATTTAATGGTTACCTATGTTTTGGCATTTCAAAGGTACATCCAATTACTTCGTATGAGTATAACGCAAGAAATGGGAAATACATACATAGAACCGTTTTTTGTAACAAAATCTGTTTTTTATGATTGGTTAGTGTTCTAACGCATGGCACTTTGAACGAAGCTGGTTTCCACAACTCCATCCAAAACACGACTACTAGACAGTTTGAAGTTTCCCAGCGGTCCTGTTTTGATACCGATTGGTAACGACCAATAAAGCTATCAGCAAAAAAAGACAAGCACCAATCGTAAACACCATAGTGGTTATTTGTTCAAAGAGCACCCCACCCAATACCAACCCCATCATACTGGCGATACTACCCATTGATGTTCCGTATCCTTGGATGGTACCCTGTGTCTTTTTTGTGCCAACAGACGCCAAAAGGGCCAGAAAACTTGGCCACATCAGTCCGTTACCAAGGGATAAAAGGGTATTCGCAAAATAAAGAAGAAAAATATTCTGGGTCGATAGAAAAAAGAAACTTGTGGCCAATACCAACGCGCCAAGAAGTACTAAGGATTGACTGGATATTTTTTTGGAAAGTCTGCTCAACAAGGGACCCTGGACCAAAATCATCACAAAACTGGAATAGGCCAAAAAGATGCCCAGATCCACTGCGGACCATTCTAAAATACTGCTGGCGTAAATGGGAAGTCCTGCATAAAAAAGGCTAAAACCGAAGAATGTCAAAAAATAAATGGAGTAGAGCAGGACCACACCTTTTATTTTCAATACCTGTTTTAAACCATTGCCGGATTCTGATCTTAGGGTTTCACTGCCCTCTGTGTAACAGTCTTTATGCTCCACTTGAAAAAAACGCCTCACATTTTTTATGGAAACACCGCCAGTATCCACGACACAGGGCACACTCTCTTTTAGTCTTAGATTGATTACTAAAATAGCTATTAGGGAAATCAATGCGGCCAACAACAAGGGCAGTATTTCCCCAAGAACAGTACTAGCCAATAAACCAGCAAACGCGGGACCTATTACAAAACCCAAACTGGTCGATGCACCCATGCGACCAAAATTCCGGTTACGATCTTCGTCTGTTGATATATCTGACATATAGGCATTGGCCACAGAAATATTACCACCAGTAAATCCATCGAAAATCCGTGCGATGAAAATGATGATCAAAGGCAAGGTCATTACATAAGTGCCCGTAAGATTTGAAGTTTGTTCCCATAATTGGGTTTCAGGCAGTGCAAACGCCAGCAAAAAAAGCAACCAGGCGACAAATGTGCCCGATTGGGATAGCACCAGCACCCGCTTTCTTCCAATTCTATCTGATAAGCGTCCCAAAATAGGCGCGCCAATAAATTGGAAAAAAGGGTACATAGCCCCTAAAATTCCATACACAAAACCGTTACCTCCAAAATCGGTCACTATAAAAATCAAAATGGGCATCACTAGACTGTAGCCAAGGATTCCTATAAAGTTGACCAACAAAATGGGAAATATGTTCGACCTGAAAAAAGCTAGCAAATGGACCGTGTTGGATTACCTGAACAAGATAATCATTTAAGCAGTTAGTCTTCTGTTTTTATGGGTATCAGTAGGGCAATAGGTTTGGTGTATAGGTTTGATATATCGTTACAAAGTGGTCAAGACGTTGAGCAATTTTAATCATAAGGCGCTCCGAACAGCAAATACACTATTGGGCCTTAAGGTGTTGACAATTAATGATTTGTAGGTATCCATGGGCTATATTCGTTTTTCCATAAGATTTATGGGCTACACCTTGCATATTGCCTACTTCACCACAATTTCTTTATGAAGAACTCGCAAAAGGCTAATTTTGTAGGTATGCGAGTTAGATGGACCTACGTTTTTTCCATGATTTTTTTAATGTGCTGGCAACCTAGGCTTCTTGCGCAAAATGTTGCTCCGGTAGCTGTGGATGACGCCTTTGCGGCGGGTTTGAATTCAACCCTGACCGTAAGTGCATCCAATGGTCTGTTGTCCAATGATTCAGATGCCAATGGCGATGCGACTATGGCCGTTGTGACCACTCCAGTTACCAATCCTTCGAATGGTACACTTGGCTTAAGCAGTGATGGAAGTTTTACCTATACGCCAAATCCTGGTTTTGCCGGAACAGATAGTTTTACATACCGAGTTTGTGATGATGGTACACCAAACACGGTGGTATCCCGTTTTGACTTCAACACATCGACCATTACAGATGCGACCATTGGGCCAAACGCGAGCTCTGTGAATTCCAATGCCGCACAGATAGGCTGTGGAATTCATTTTCCGTCTGGGGCCGGCGGTTCTACAGGATTTGACATTGTTGTCCCCAACGCGACCGGGATATTTGATTTTACAAGTTTCGCTGTCTCGTTTGAATACCAGGACCAAGAAAGTACAGCAGATATCGTGACAGCGGGAAACTTTAGAATCTTTCACAGTGCGGGCAATAGCATGGGGGTTACCATCACGGTAATCAATGGAACCACGGGATTACAACAAAGCTTTACGCAAACGCTCGGAAATTTTTTCGCAGGTAACAATCCGTACACCGTGGCGTATAACGAAACCAGTGGCATTGTTTCCTATACCGCCAATGGAACCACCACAACTTTTCCCATGGCTCCCGCAAATTCGCCTTTGGACAGCAATGCTGCCACAGATGTTATCATAGGTCGCTTTATGGACGGAAGTGGTTCTTCTTTACCGTCGCTATGTAGTATGGAGTTTGTGGACGCCAGTAGTTTGTGCGACGATGCTGATGTGGATATTACGGTTACTGCATCCGTAATCACCAATAGACGCATAACATATCGGATTAATCCTAATTGATAAGTTCAAGAATTGAGTTAAGCTGTTCAAACAAAAAAGCTGAACTAAATCGTCCGGCTTGTACATCATTCTAAAATGAAACTTTAAATTATCCGATTTCTCTAAATTCCTCTACGGTAAAAAAATCTTGGTCGGTATTTTCTATAAAATAAATCCCATCGCGTTCAAAAAGTCGTAAGAAGGCATCGTCCACTTTTACTGCGAATCCTTTATCGGTAACTATTACCTCGAATTCATCCGTGATCGATTTACGGTACTTCAACACAAAATATAGCTCATATTGGTTGTCATTATCATTATCCACAGCAACCAATTTCATAACTTTTGCAGCTGTATACTCGCGATTTTGATTAATGAGTTCCTCATCATTTGTGTCCAGTGTTATGGGATATTGGCGGTGCTCCATCACCTTTAGTCTATA
>NZ_CAKZYF010000173.1 GCF_937884665.1 uncultured Allomuricauda sp.
AAACTCCTTGTCAATGCCTTATATGTCCAGCACCCCAATTCCCCCCAATTCTTCGGGCACAAAGAGCAGATCGGGTACGCAAAGCTTGTCCCTTGCTGTTGCATGTAACATCAGTAGGTTCGCCCTTTGGGAAATTTGGAGTGCATTTTTTATTTGCCCTTTTCCCACTTCCCGCATCGTTGAGGCATAACATCCGAAGATTATCTCACAGTCGTCTACCAAGGGTTCCACCGGAAAATTGTTCATAATGCCACCATCTGCATAAAGCTGCCCATCAATATTTACCGGGCTGAACACAGGGGGCAATGCGGCTGATGCGAGCAATGGCGTAAACAGTTCCCCTTCATCGAAATACTTCGGTTTCCCTTTCAATAAATTGGTAGCGACTACCGTGAGTCTTTTTTCCAACCCGCCAAAATAGTGTGCCGTGAAAAAATCCTCAAAGAAGGGAATGTACTTGTCCGTATCAAAGAGCCCGGGCTTGTTGACGGTCACAAAATTGTACTTCAACAATGGGGTCTCCTTGAAAAAGAGCAGCATATCTTCAGTGGACGCCCCATCCGCGTAAAGGCCCCCTACAAGGGCACCAGCACTTACCCCTGAGATGTTGTCGGGATAAATATCCCTTTGGTTCAGGGCCTTCAACGTACCGATATGGGCCATACCCTTTACTCCTCCTCCGGAGAGTACCAGCCCGATGGTCTTATTGGTCAAGGTTTCCGGTTTCATCATCCATATTTTATATGGAGGGAGCTATATGGCCTCCTCCAGAACAACACAGAATTTGAAGGGGTCACGAATCCAGTCCGATAGCGTAGTAAAATTTGCCCGGCATATCCTCGTATACTCCTTCAAGCATTATCCCGCCCTGCTTGTTTTCAAGAACCTTCATCACATCATCAATGTCTTTGACACGTTGGCCATCTATATGGGTAATGATGAAACCTTCCCGAATCTGGGTGGACTTGCGCAATTTTCCTGCATACAGCGAAGTCACCTTCACACCGCTTTCAACACCTATTTTCTTGGCCTGTTCTTTATCAAGGGCTTCCAATTCCGCTCCGAGAAGGTTCAGCATTTTGGCATGTTCCTTTTTCTTGACCTTGGTACTGCCGATTCGGTTCTGAAGGGTAACTTTGAATTCCTTCTCTTTGCCTTCACGGTTTATGGTTAAGGCGACCTGGTCACCAGGCCTTTTAAGTGCTATCAATTCCTGTAGTTCGGGAGAGGTCTTTACCTCACGTTCATCCACTTTGAGAATCACATCGCCTTCCTTGACACCTGCCTTATCAGCTGCTGAGTCTTCACCAACGGAAGCGACATATACCCCTTGTGTCAAGTCGACCTCTTTTTCCTTGGCCAGGTTTCCATTGAGGGTGACAATGTTGATGCCCAACATTCCCCGTTGCACGGCTCCATAATTCAAGAGATCTTCCACCACTTTGCTCGCTATGTTACTGGGCACGGCAAATCCGTAACCGTTGTACGTTCCCGTTCGTGTTGCAATGGCGGTATTGATGCCGATGAGATCCCCATTGAGATTCACCAAGGCACCACCACTGTTTCCGGGATTGATGGCCGCATCGGTCTGTATAAAGCTCTCCACGGCAAATTTGTCCCTATTGATATTGATGTTCCTCGCTTTGGCACTTACATTCCCAGCTGTAACTGTGGAATTCAGGCTGAAGGGATTTCCAACGGCCAATACCCATTCCCCGACCTGAACGTCATCAGAATTGACAAAGGGCAATGTTTTCAAGTCTTTCGCTTTAATCTGTAACAAAGCAAGGTCCGTTGAGGGATCTGTACCGATAACACTGGCTTTATACGTCCCATTGTCATGCAATGTGACCTCAATTTCATCAGCATCCCGGATAACGTGGTTGTTGGTCAATATGTAACCGTTTTCGTTGATAATGACCCCAGAGCCTGTTCCCATAACGGGCATTTCCTCAGGCATTTGATATTCCTTGGAGTCGTTGGGTTCTTGGGGTTGTCCATAATGGTATCTACGTTCAAAGAATTGCCCAAATGGACTTCCGCCAAAAAAATCACGGAAAGGGTCGGGCAACTCCCTATAACGGAGCATATTACCATCCCTGGCAGCCATACTCTTCTTTGCCGAAATATGGACCACTGCATCCAACACTTTCTCGGTTGTCTTGGTAAAATCCAACGGGGTAATCTCTCCATCCGCATTGGCCGCATACAGCACTTTGTGGCCCGGGTTTGTTTCAACATGCTTTATGGCCACTTCCTTCTCTCCAAAATATTGGTATCCTCCAATGACTCCAAAACTTATCATCAAGGATACCATAGCTGATATAAAAACTGTCTTCTTCATATTTGTAGATTTTTTTTATTTTGATTCTAGTTAAAAACTATCTTTCTTTTCAATATTAAAATTGGAGCGATACTTCTCCAGAACCCGCTTTCTGCGCTCCAACATGCGCTCGTAATAGTTGTCCAGTTCAATAAATTCCTCCCCAAAATCACTGTCAAAAAAGCCCTTGTCAAAGAACCGCTTACTGAAAAGGGAATCTGGCTCAAAGATGTCCTCAAAGCCCTGACTTCTGAATTGTGAAAAATTGCTGTAAAATTTTGATTCAAAGCTGTTCAACAAACTGTCCTTGTCAAGGCCTGACAGGTAGTTCAAGGAATCACTTGACGACCAGGAATAAATACTGTCGTAGCGGATGAGATTTCCGCTCTCATCAAACTCTTTATCGACCTTCCAGCTGCCCTTGGGCTGGTCCATTTCTTTTTTATTGTCCTCTTTGACAATCGCCCCCTCTTTTTTGTCCTTGCCCTTACATGCCCTTAGACAGATTAAGATGTCTGTCATTAGTACATAGGTTTTCATGTCTTCAAACTTTATGGCTATCCAATTCTTGATTTACATTTCGATTTATTTATTCAAGTCTGATGGATATCACCGCTATCCTTGAGCTTTAGAAGCCTGTTTTGGTGGAATATCCTGGACTTTCTTTCCCCATTGCGGTACCACACGCATTCCAAGAAGGTATCATTGTCAAAAAATCCAAATATGGGTTCCTTCTTCGGTACATATTTCAGCACCTCCATTTTTGGGCTGTCTTGCTTTCCTCTTATTTCGACCCAATCACCAGCTTTGAACTTTCTTGCCATATCACCTGATTTTTTGAAAGATGGGTAACCTATCTACCTTTAAAGTTTAAACACGGTATTGTTGCCATATGTCAAGAGCGATGACCACTCTGGTATGCTGTTAAAAATGGTGGGATAGTGATTGCCTCACCCACCTTTTTGACAAATACGTTACTTGTACAAAAACTTAGGTCCGACAATTGATGGGAAGGGGCCGGTATTTCAGCCCCAACCCGATTAATGAATCAAAAAACGACCAGCTATGAAATCTTAATGGTTCTGGCTGGCTTCTGCTTCGCCTCTTCCTTTTTGGGAAGATGGATGTTCAAGATACCATCATTATAGGAGGCGTTGATTTTGGAATCGTCCACTGATTCGGGTAACGTGAAGGTCCTTTTGAACGAAGAATATCCAAATTCCCTTCGCGTATAGTTTTCTTCTTTACTTTCTTCCTCCTGTTTTAGCTCGGTGGAGATGGAAAGCAGCTGGTTGTCAAGATCGATGTGGAAATCGGATTTTTTCATTCCGGGAACGGCCATCTCTACCCAGAAAGCATCAGCGGTCTCCCTGATGTTTACTTTTGGCAGGGTCATTCCAGTGTTGAAATTCGAAGTGAACACCGAAGGTAGGTCTGAACTGAAAAAGTTGTCGATCCAATCAGACCAAGTAGGGAAGTCTAGAGTCGATTTTGCTAAACTTCCATTTTTAGGAACAGAAACTAAATTGCTCATCATTTAAAATTTTAAGTTCAACATAATTTTAAAAGAACAGAGTTATTCTTCACTCCGGCATATTGTAGACAATTTGAATGCCAAACGAATTTTTGTCATTTTTTTGTTAAGGGTTTTAAAAAATTCCTGTCATTTTTTCGGACTTAGCAAAATCTTCACCTGTCAGTATTCCTAAAATAATGACATAAAGGTTGTCATTTTGACATTTTTCATGACAGTTTACTAAGAATAAATCAGGTAAAATTCGGATTGGTCAGCTTGGAACAAAGTTTGCCCTGGCCATTTCGGTAATTTTTTTATGGTTTAACTTTTTAAAATTTAGGTTATGAAGAAAAAGCCCATCAAAGTAAGACTCATTGAAAAAAATGGCGATTCCTACCAAATCCAATTTCCCAATCTAAAGATTCCGGTTACGGTCGATGAAAATTTGTACACTAAAATGCTGCACAGTACGGAGTATGAATTTAGTAACACTCATGTTAAGGTGAAACAGCATTCGTTTTCTGCTTGATACAATGATGCGTGGGTAGTATATAATACGTCTTTAAACCACTGAAATACCGAATTTCTATCCACGCATTTTATACTTCTGCCGTTTCACGTCTCTTAAATCAAGTTGAAACTTTATGTAGCTAATTCATTTCTAATGCAGGAATGATATTAGCAGCTTCCCTCATTTTTCGATCAATGATTTTGGTATAAATTTCTGTCGTTCTTATTTCTCTATGTCCTAGGCGCTTTGAAACCGTATAAATGTCTGCACCGTTTTCAAGTAGTAACACCGCATTGGTATGTCTGGCACTATGGAAAGTAATATGTTTGGTAATTCCGGTCTTCATGCACCATCGAAGGATTTCAGTATTGTAAACCGCACCGTATTTTAATCCTTTAAAAACCCGTTCATTTTTATGGGTTCTTTTTCCTAACAAATCACTTGCCTGACCAGAAATATAAAGGTATTCTAAGCCATCAGTCTTTTTTTGCCTAAAAATAATTCTTGAAGACTCATCTTCATCCCGAACCTCAGACCAGGTTAATTTGTTGATGTCGCTCCATCGCAATCCCGTGAGACAGCTGAATATGAACGCATTCTTAAGAATGGGATATTTACATTCGGTTTGTGTTAGGGCTTGTAATTCAGAATAGGTTAAATATTCCCGCTGTGATTCCGCTTGTTCGAATCCCTTGACTGACTTAATCACATTAGTATCGATATAGTTCTCATTATAAGCTTCCCGAAGTGCAGCTTTAAGTTTATTGAAGTAGGTGTATTTAGAATTTTGGGATAGGGGAGTGTTGCTTTTTGTTTTGGCTTTGGTATCTAAGTACCGTCTGAATCCTCGAACAAAATCCGTGTCAATATCCTTTAATTGAATATGTGCAGGAGCATATTTTTCTAGATGTTTAAAGGCTGCGTCCCAATTCCCATAATTTCCTTTGGATTCGTAGCGTTCCTCTTGCAATGTTTTATAGAAATCAAAAAGAAGGATATTGCCCTTTTTGTTGTCCTTCATCTTATACTTTCCCTGAATGTATTCAGCTTTTCGAATAGCAAGAATATTCTCCCCAAGTTCCCATGTTTCTTTATCCTTTCGTTTTTCATCATTGGATTCAGGATGCTCAGAAACGTAAAGCTTTAAATATTCAAATTTCCGTCGGTGCTTTTTCACCCCGTCTTTGTCAATGGTATACCCATTATAAAATTCAATAAACAAGCTCAACTTATTGTTTTTTAGCCGCTTACTTTTTAATGTGATTTTCATGAGGTTCGTATTTTGAGGTGTAATTTTTACACCTTTTCACCTCAAAAACTTAACGAGGTGTAAAAAAGGTGTAATAAAAATATGAAAATACGCTATTAAAGGAAACGAAGAAAAGAAATAGTTTTCAACAACTTATTGAAAATCAATTAAATGAAAACAAA
>NZ_CAKZYF010000174.1 GCF_937884665.1 uncultured Allomuricauda sp.
CCAAAAGCTAACGGGAAGTTGAAGACTTCCCCGTTTCGAGGGCTTCAATTATCGTGAAATCTATCTAATAAGTATTACAAACCTTGTTCACTTCCATTTTTTTGCAACTTCCATTACACCTCTTTTTCATCATCCCCGATAGCTATCACCACTCCTTTTTCTTTGGCAAAACAACAACATCCTAATCTGAGGACGGCATAAACCAGGCCCCGCAAATGCGGGGTCTCTTTTTTATACGCCCATTTCATTTCAGGATGTTGTACTCCGATTAGCAACAAAAAAGGGTAACAGCGATAGGCCTTTAGTTTTGTTCTATAGATGAAATCTATTATGACAATGATGTTGAAAAGAGGGGGTCTGGGGGAGACTCATAACTCACAATTTTGTTGATAAGTGCAAAGGGGATGGGGAGAACCAAAGCGACGGCTAGGCAGTGGGCCTTGATAGAGTTTCGGTCCCCATCCCTTTCATTGAGGGATTTATGGAAATTTATATGAGTAGATTGAAAAAAGGACAGGGTGAACTTTAGCGACGGCCAGGCTAGTGGCCTTTATAGTGTATCAGTCCCTGTCCCTTATAACCAGGTTGTCAGAACCATATAGGATTTTAGCCTTAGCTAGTAAAGGTCTTAGTTTAAACAACCTAATTAAACCGGAGTAAAAATATGGAAATTAAGGAGGTCATCGGAATCGATGTAAGCAAGCTGACATTGGATTGTTGTATCCACAAAAGCCAAGAGTTCAAAGTATTCAATAACGATTCGGGAGGAATCGAGAAACTGATTGAATGGTCCTTGAAGAAAAGTAAATTGGATAAGGAAAACCTACTCTTTGTACTGGAACATACGGGCCTGTATTCTGACCACCTGGTTCGATTGTTGGACGGCGGTGATTGTCTTATGAACATTGTTTCCGGTCTCGAGGTCAAACGTTCGTTGGGCATTACAAGGGGCAAGGATGACAGAACGGATGCCAAACGGCTGGCACTTTATGGTTATCGCACGAGAGAGGAATTCAGTCCTAACAAAATCCCCAGTTCCACTTTGGCAAGGCTAAAACGGCTGATGTCCATGCGCAGGAAGTTGGTCGGCCAACGAGCTGGCCACATGGCGACCCTAAGGGAGCAAAAAAGGGTGCTGGAAGAAGACCCATTGTTGTTCTGGGTACAGGAAGATGTGATCAACCTATTGAGCTGGAGGATCAGCGACCTTGAACGGGAGATGGACAAACTCATACAAGGGGATTTGGAACTTAAACAAATGCTGGCATTATTGACCGGCATCAAGGGCATCGGCAAGGTAACGGCCCGTTTTATGATTGTGCATACCGTTGGGTTCACTTCTTTTGCCACATGGCGAAAGTTCGCCTCGTATTGTGGTATTGCACCCTTCCCACACACTTCGGGCACGAGTGTAAGGGGAAGGACAAGGGTAAGTCGATTGGCGAACAGGGAGGGCAAGGCCCTATTGCACCAATGCTCATTATCGGCCGTAAAATGCAATCCAGAGATGAAAGCCTATTACGAGCGACGCCTTGAAATTGGAAAGAGTAAGATGAGTACGTTGAACATCATCCGAAATAAATTAGTGGCCAGGGCCTTCGCAGTCGTGTCCAGGGGTACGCCCTACGTCCAATTGATGGGACACGCCTCTTAATTCACCGCTGCGCTTTAACAATAATCGACGGCTGCACCTTCCATATTATGGAAAGCGGTCGGACGAAACGGGATTCCTTTGTCCAAATTCAAATATCGGATTATGATTCCCATCCATCGTTTTTGTATCGCCCCATAGCCATTGTATTCTTTCAAGCTAAGGTCTTGCTCCACTACAACATCTCCGCCCTTATTCTTTTTTGATAGCGAAAAAACAACATCCTTTCTTGGACGACGGCATAAACCAGGCGCGTTGCGCTCTTTTTTATACGCCTTACCAAGCCAGGATATCGTAAGTGGATCCAGCATCAAAAAAGGTAACGGCGAAGGCGCTATGGGAAGTAAATCAAGACCGGAAATCATGAAAGCAAATCAAAAACTTAAAAATGGAACGATCCGAAAAGAATCAAAAAAGGAAAACGCTCCAGATATAATAAGTAAATCGATTCAAGGGGTTTGTGGGAAGAAAGCAAGAACAATAGATAAAGTCTATGGTTCTGGATTTGGATTTATCATAGGATACACTATGGGAAGTAAATCAAAATAAGAACTCATGAAATCATATCAAAAACATAAAAAGGAAGCGAAACCAAGGTTAAAAAAACAAAAAAGGGAAAACGCTCAGGATATAATAAGTAAATCAATTTTTATTAATCATATAAATACTAGAGTTATGAGTACGATCAGAAATCATGTACAGTTAATCGGAAACTTGGGCGATGCCCCAAAGATTACGGAGTTGGAGAACGGGAAAAAAGTGGCCCGGTTCTCATTGGCCACCAATGACTATTACAAAAATGCCAAAGGCGAAAAAGTGCAAAGTACCGAATGGCACAGTATCGTGGCATGGAGCAAGACTGCCGAGATTGTCGAAAGTTATGCCGACAAGGGCAGGGAGGTGGCCATCGTTGGCAAACTGAAAAACAGAAGCTATGAAGCTGAGGACGGGAGCAAAAAATATGTGACCGAGGTCGAGGCCAATGAAATCCTTTTGTTGGGCAATAGACCCAAATAAAGATAAAAGGAATCAAAAGTAAAAGAGGGCATACCGTCGAAAGTGCTGCCCTCTTTTTTCATTATTAACTTAATACAGATAACAATGAGCGCACAAGTTAGTGAAATAAAAGTCAGCTACCATGATAGCAACGTTCCCCTGATGCATCATAAGATTACCTCTTCGGCAGATGCTGCGGAAGTCCTTTTTTCCCATTGGGATGATGGTACCATCCAACTTAGGGAATCCTTTAAAATAGTACTGCTCAACAACAGCAATGGCATTAAGGGCATATTTGAAATTTCCAATGGTGGAATTACGGGCACCTTGGTGGATTTACGGATACTCTTTGCGGTAATCCTCAAGTCCTTGACCGTGGGTATTATCCTGACCCATAACCATCCTTCTGGACAACTGAAAGCCAGTGCTTCCGATAAGGCCATCACCCGAAAAATCAAGAAGGCAGCAGACCTTTTTGACATCAAACTATTGGATCATATCATCCTTGCCCCCAACTGCTCATATTACAGTTTTGCGGATGAAGGCATACTTTAAAACGGACATTATGATACAATTGAATTATTCCCATCTCGATGCCGATACACAAAACCAATTGTTGGCACAATCCAAACAGGATGTCAAAAAATGGTACGGTGTGGAATTGGAATTCTATGCTCTGAAAAACGACCTGGACTATAATAGTCTTTTAGAGGAAGAAGCTTTCCGAAATTTATATTCGTATTCCTACAGCTTCAATATTTGAAACCTCCACTATCAAAATAACATTGAAAAGGATGGCCAAAAGCCGTTCTTTTTGCTTTTGGGTCTTGTCAACGATTGGGGAAAACCCTTGCAAACCCCTCAAAACACCTTACCCAATTGTCTTAAAAATCAGGAATATGCCATCCTACCAAAATAGGGGCTTTACCTTATGGTATGGTTTTCCTGTATCGCCCTGTGGGGCGAAGGAAAAGCAAGAGGGTAACACGCTAAAGCGGTGTTACGGGGTCTGATTTCTTTTTCAAAGCCTTGAAAAAGAAAGGGTTAAAGGTCAATCTCTTGGATTTTTACAGATCAGCAAGCCCAAGATTTTGGCACAAAAACCCCAAAAAACCCTAAGAATTATAGAAAGTTTTGGCACAAAACCATGAAAAAGAAACGATATACATACCACTATGCCAATATCAACCTCCGAAGGGAGGTGACCGAACGGTTTCGGGCGTTCTCAAAAAAAGTGGCCCCTTCCCATGCAGAAACCCTAACGGCTATGATGGACTTTTTTGAATGGCATGGCTATTCCCCCTACCAACGTTTTGGAAAGGACATCCTTGCTGATAACCAAAAGACCCGCAAACGTATCGATGCCGTCATCGCTATCATCAAGGATATTGAAAAATCACAGAACATCCCCCTGATCAATATCGAGACCATGCTCCAGGCCTTGTTCGAAGGGAACCTGAAAAGGGAACGCCTTAAACCTCCACCTATCAAAATCCAAAAAGAAAAAAACAAAGAACAGCACAAGGTTTCCCATTTGGAATGGGAACGCCTACAACAAAAACACCAGGAGACACAGGAGCGGTTGATGCATCTTTTGGGGCAAGTGGAACTGGTCAAAAATCGCTTTGGAAACGATTACCTCAAACTGAACATCACCCGTGAAGAACTCGCGCGCTTAAAACGAACCCTAAACAAATAGTACCATGTATATCGCCATTACACCACAGAAATTGGATTCAGGTTATTCGAGCAGCGTATCGGACTATGTGGCCTATCTCGAAAAGGAAAACGAAACCCTCGAACCCGAAAACCAAGAGTTCTTTTTCAACCAGACCGAGGATAGGGTTTCGCCCGAAACGGTCATTTCTGAAATCGATGGCAATACTGCCAAACTCAAAAAAACCGAACCTAAATTTTACTCCTTGATTGTCAGCCCAAGCCAAAGGGAACTAAAGGCCATCCAAAACCAACCCGATGCCTTGAAGAACTATACCCGGGAACTGATGAAGGACTATGCCGCTTCCTTTTATCGGGATACCCCCATCACCGTGGACCAGATAAAGTACTATGCCAAGATCGAGCACGAGCGAACCTATCGGGGTTTTGAAAAAGAGATTTTGGAGAATGCACCCTATCGCAAAAGGATCGTACGGCTCCAAAACAATATCCGAAAAGTAGGCCGCGGTGAGATGGAAGGCAATGTCAAGAAAATGGAAAAAGAGCTGGCCCAACTGCAAAGGGACATCCCGCATAAGATCAATGGCAAGCCCATCACCGTGGGCACGAAAAAGGAAGGGGTGCAGACCCATATACATATCATCGTAAGCCGCAAGGATGTGACCAACACCTTTAGCCTTTCCCCAGGGTCAAAGTACAAGACCTCCGAAGTGGAGATGCACGGCAAAAAGGTACAACGGGGCTTTCATCGGGAGCAGTTTTTTGAGGCTTCTGAGAAGACCTTTGACCGTCTTTTTCAATACGACCGAAACTTTGTGGAGACCTATCGTGCCAAAAAGACCCTGGTCAAAGACCCCAGGGCATTTCAATTGCTTTTGGCTGGTTTGCCCCTTTCTGAAAAGGCCTTGGCCTTAAAATTGTTGAACAAAACGGGAATACGGGTGCCCTCCATCCCCACCAACAAAGTACAAGTGGCTTTGAAAATATTCCACCGCATAAAACGGGGAATGGAACGTGCCATACAATCGGCCTCAATCGGAATTTGACATGGTACAACTGGAAAACATACATATCATATTGGTCCTGCTCTTAGGAAGTCTTTTCATTGGGGGAATGGTGCGGCTTTTCAAACAGGGATATTGGGTCAATTGGGTTTGGCTAATGGCTTTCCTTGTGTATGGTTGGACGGTGATGGCTACCAAGGAACAAGCCTTGTTTCTGGCCTTGGTTTTGATACTTCCCCTAGGCTTTGTCAACGTACTGTGTTATGTCTTTTTTCCGAAGGAGAAAAGCGTTCCTTCCGACCGCACTTATCATGTAACCTTGCCCACCAAAAAAGGGAACTTGACCTTGGAGAATATCCGAAGGGGGATTGCGATTATCGGAGCGGCCGGAAGCGGAAAAACCGAAAGTGTCGTCCATGGATTGTTGAAACACTTCAGTCAGCACAACT
>NZ_CAKZYF010000175.1 GCF_937884665.1 uncultured Allomuricauda sp.
GAGGTCACTAAAGAATAAAAACGCAAGAGAACATTAGATACAGAGCGCTCCATTTTAGACTGGAGAGCTTGAGCGAAAAGGACCAGGTCAACCATACAGCGGTAGCGAATACCCAGTTTGACTAGAAGCACCATCCTTTTTAGCGTTTTTTCTAACGGCTTTTTAGTGGTGATTTAGAAGGATGTACATCTTCAAAATCCTATGATCGCCTTTTCCCAAGGTTTGAATCTACCTTAAACTTCTGGAACAGGAACCAGGCATAACATTTGGATACTGCTGCGGTCACTGAAGTCTATTCATCTTTTCTCGCCAGGAAATTTTTCAAATTGGTATCAAAAATCCCTTTTCTTCGATATTCCATGTTCGTAAAGAAAACGTAACCGGATTTATACTTATCATTGAAGTAGAATTGAGCGGTGGCACTGTTATTATCCCCACCGTGCCCATAATTCGTGCCTTCAGATGTGGGTTCTATCACGATGCCAAATCCGTATTTAACTCCTGGCCTTCGATTCGTTTCCAGACGCTCTGATTGTACGCTGCGCATTTTACTACGGACCTTTTCGGATATCAATTTACCACTCATTAGTGCTGACAGAAAATTACCAAAATTCAGGGCGTTGGTCTGCAAACTTGCCGCTGCATTAAAATCAGGGTCTTTGGAGTTAGCGCTATATCCGGGATCCGTACGCTCTTGTATATGGCCCATTACTCTATTTTTTTCCAGATAATCGTTCCAAACGAAACTACTTTCCCCCATCCCCAGCGGTTTAAACAATGCATCTTTTATGATTGTTTGCAACCCGTTTATATCGGCGTTGAGCAAGTGTGCCATGACCTGGGCCAAGTACTGATATCCTTCTCCAGAGTATTGATACTGGGTTCCGGGTTCAAAATCAATTCTAAGTTTTCCGGCGGGATCATAACCATTTTCAGTCAGATAACGCCAATTGGGAAAACCTGTGGTATGTGATAATGCCATCCTGGCAGTTATCTTTTTATACCACGCATCATGGGCTATATCAGGATTTTCAAGATATGTATACAAAGGAATATCTAAATTGAGTAGACCCTTGTCCACCATTTGCATCGCAAAAAAACTAAATACTGTTTTTGAAATTGATGCCGCATCAAATAAGGAACTATCGGTCACAGATTCTCGCGTCTCAAGATTGGTAACCCCAAAATTCTTGTTAAATACTACTCCGCTGTCAGTTACATAAGCAAAAGATAAGCCTGGAATCTTCAAAGAATCCATTTGATGTATTAAAAAATCCTCGAGCTGTTGTCCACTTATTTGTTTCCCGCTAATGGTTTTAAACGCCTTTTTTTCGTGCTTGATTTGACCATAACTGTTTTGAATAAATGAACTGATTAAGGTAACCGTTAACCAGATTCTAATCAGATTTTTTTGGTTTTTCATGATACTGCTTTTTATTGATGATTGTTTTGATTGAAAATTTGGTACACCCACTTTGGGTAGTACTTTTCACTATTGAACTTTGTTTTTTGAGCTGGACATTAAGTCATAGCTGCAACTTGAGCAAAAGAATTTAATCGACCCAACATTTTGCACTATTAATAAGGATGGCCAGCATTTAAAGTAAAGTGGGTAGAATACACCCAAAAAAGCCGATTCCACATATTTTAAAATATTGGTTGAATACTTTTCTTCCCCAAGTAGGCCGAAATTCATGCCATACTCCTAATCTTTTAGTAATCAAATTATTATAAGAAGAATATGCAAGAGCGTTCTAAAACAGTGTCAAATTATTGGACAGAAAATGTAAATTTAATTTACATGTTGTAAACAGACGTTTTGCATTGGTCGCTATTTTGGGATAAATGGAGAATTTTAATGGGATTGACAAAAACTGTCTATGGTTCTCAACTCTTTTTTTGATAGCGTCCCCACGAATTTTTTCTGAAGCATCCCAGACTTATCAAAAACGAGTGTGGTAGGATACCTCAATTCATCGGTATCCTCACAGAAGATAGCCCCTGATTCTGGGGCAAGCTGTTCGAACATGAACGGGACACGATTTAAAAAGTTGGGTAGCTTTGAATGATTCTCCCGCTCACTGGTCGCTATGGCCATAAACAATACATTCTCTTTATCCTGATGATCAATGACAAGTTGGTTCAGGTCCGGAATCTCGTTAATGCATGGCTTGCACCAGGTAGCCCAAAAGTTCACTACCAAAATCTTATTTTTCAATGTTTCCGCAGAAATAGAAGTACCATCACTTCTTTTGAGATCCTGATAATCAATGATTTTTTTGATTTTTTGACCGGATAGACAGGATGAGAGCGCTATCAGTGTGAACACGTAGATCAATTTCTTCTTGAAAAATGACATCTTAACCATATATGGATTTTTGGAACTGAAAGAAAAACAGTTTCAGAATGGCTATTGCCTTTACAAAAACTCAATGGATACTTTTTCTTCATAACGCGAACCTAACCCAATTTAGTTTTCGATTTTCAAATATGGTACAGCTGTCAAACCAATGATTTAAATGACAAGATTCCAGGAAGAAATCGTATTGAAAAATAGTTTTTCAAATCCGTTTTTTCCAAACATTTAAACGGACGCATTTTCTAGCAAAAATGTGGCAAATGATGCTACGTTTGTTTACCGATCTTGTACGCCTTTTTTGATGGGACGCATCGAGCTGTGACCAAGGAAAAAGCAAGTCTTTTTAATCCCAAATCAATTGCCCAATAAAGGATTTTTATATCTTCAACAAGACAACTAAAAAAGGTTTACTTCTTATGCGAAAAATGTTTTTCCTCTTCCTATTTGTTTCGACGACAGTTTGGGTCACCGCGCAAAATGAGTTTGAAAAGGTCTTTCAAGAGGATGGAAGGTCTTTAAGGAAAGACTTGCGAATTGAAGTAAAAGATTCCAGGAACAATCATACATTTTTGCCTATTTCCATTATGAAAGGTAAAATGAAAGGACCCGTTTTTACCATAGTTGCAGGGGTGCATGGTTATGAATATCCTCCAATAATTGCGACGCAGCAGTTAATGCGTGAAATCGACGCAAACCGACTTAATGGCACCTTGATTTTTATTCCTCTAGCGAATACAAGTTCATTTTACACCAGGACTCCCTTCATAAATCCGCAGGACCAGATAAACCTGAACAATGCCTTTCCAGGAAAATCGGATGGTACGGTTACTCAAAAGTTGGCACATTTTATCACTACCAACATTATTCCCGTGAGCGATGTTTTCTTGGATATTCACGGTGGAGACGCCTCAGAAGACCTGATTCCATTTATCTGTTACTACAACAATGAAACTTATCCCGAAAAAACAAGAAGGGCAAAAGTGCTTTCGGAGCTTAGTGGATTTGAATATGTGGTCTCCTACGCCTATACTTTAGAAGCCCATGACCCCGCTAAATATGCTTTCAAACAGGCCTGTAAAGACGGAAAGGTAGCTTTGAGCATTGAGAGCGGCAAATTGGGAAATGTGCAGAAGGAAGCCGTAGCCTTGATCAAAAGGGGGGTGTACAATATGCTCCGCGAAATGAAGATGTACGACGCCCCAGTACCGGCCGATATCCCTGACGAAATAATTCAGCTGAACAACCAGAAATATATTGACGCCAGTAAAAGTGGACTATTTTACAGCGAATACAAAGCAGGTGACCGTGTGAAAAAAGGGGATGTTGTTGGAAAAATCACGGATGAGTTCGGAAATAGCATTTCCGAGCTGGTCGCACCGGTCTCCGGCTTGATACTTTATAAAATTGGAACGCCACCTGTTAACGTTGATGATACCATTATGTGCATCAGTTTTCAAGACTGAGGTTCCCTAAAAACAGGTTTTCCCCAAATCAAACCAAACCAACACAGAATGCTCGGAAAGTATGATATTCTTGTTGCAAAGCGCTGAGCGGTCATAGCAGATTGAACCAGAATGGCGATAATTCCATACGTCATCTCTTTTAAGTTCCCAGTTGTTTTCAACCAACTTGGTAGGTAATAGGTGGTCATTACCCCTTGGATTCCAGGGGCAAGGTTATTTCTGCCAGTACACCCCGATTTACGGAAAACAATTTGAAAGTAGCATTACCCCCGTACAAGACTTCCAATCTAGAAGTAATATTGCTAAGTCCAATACCCTTTTGCCCAGAATGCTGTACCCGATTCAAAAGGGGACCTTCATTATAGACCCAAAGTTTAAGATTTTCGTTAACCTGCTCCATTCCAATTTCAATACGATGGGCCGCTTCTGCTTTGGCTATACCATGTTTTATGGCATTCTCAACTATCGGTTGCAGAATAAAGTTGGGGACCAGAAAATCCATTGCACTTTCGTCTTCCGCAATGACCACTTCCAACTTCTGGTTTCGAAACTTTTCTATGTCCAGATATTGTTTTAGATAAGCAATTTCCTTCTCTAAGGGAATCAGCTTATGCCGTGATTCTTCAAGAGTAGTTCTGAGGAATGCGCCCAAGCGAAACAACATTCCCGAAGCCACCTTGTTTTTTCCTTGCTCAATGGTCCCTATGACGTTGTTTATCGTATTGAAAAGGAAATGGGGGGACAGCTGTGCTTTTAGGGTGTTCAGTTCGCTGGTGAGCAATTGTTTCTCCAAGTTTATCGCTTTTTTGCTGCGTTCTTCGGACTCGGCCCTATACTGAACGGCATGTGCTACACCAATAATTGCCATATAGATAAAGAAGTGCCAATGGAAAAGATTTAGGAAAAACAGTTTGAAATACTGTTTAAAAGTCATCCAGACCAAAGTTCCCGTTCCGAGTACGTTCCAGATGACAGAATACGCCGCCAAATAGAACAAAACCAAAATCACGGCAAAACCTAAATGCAAAAGTAAACCACGATAATAGGTTTGTCTATCGATCCTGAACCGTTTTCCCAACCAAAATATAAAGGGGCTGAGCGCGCCCCAAACACTCCATACCAATAGTTGGACAAAAAACAGTTTGGGCCAACTTCCTAGTGTACCGGCATCCAAAGTCTTCAGATACAACTGAGTACTGGTGAACAATGCTGCCAAAACCCAGATAAGATATATGACCGTATTGCGTTTTAGACCGGAAATACTCATTTGAAAAAGGTACAAAAAAGGAGCTTGTTGTTTTAGCGTACCAGTTTGAAAGGAATATGTTTTCTTACCCTGGAGTGGTGTTCAAATTCATCAGCGACCGCATAGGCCAAAATGAGCCAATATTCCTTTTTCTGTGTGTGATTAAAATCAAATGGGTCATCTGATTGCATGGGTATTGAAAATCGGACCGTAGTGGAATGATTATTTTCCTCTGAACCCAGTACCCGTATGGAACATGCCCCACCCAAATCAACATCCCTTTTTGGATTCCCAAAACTCTTCACATACATATCGCGGCAAGAAGGTATTCCGTTGACATGATTGAACAGTAAAAGATCGCTTCCTACTATACTGTTCTTGAAATTGAACCCGATACCCAACCAACCCTGGGTTTCGGCCTTTAAAGTGCAAAACAAAGAATCGCTTTTAATCGTGTAAGAGAACTTGATTCCATTCGTACCTACAGTCTGTTGGCCAGATAGGCCAACAAACCATAACAACATGAATATGAAGGGACCGATGTTCTTGTTAATGCGCATATTACACTTTTTTGATCTCTGCCGTAATTCCAACAATTTCCCATTTTCCGTTCTTGGACCGGGCCATGGCAAGTTGATACAAAAAGTCAAGTTCGGAACTCACGGCATTCAAAACGACCACTGCGAGATTTTCACCGAGAAATTCAGCGTGTTTATACGTTACTTTTCGGGCTTTGCCCCCCAACTTTTTCTCTCTTACCATTTGTATGTACTGTTCCGTCGTAAACGTACTAAACTGACCACCGATCAATACATACTGCATTGCTTTTGGTTCCATGATATTTTTGAGAAGTTCAGGATTTTGTTCATCCGCACCTTCAACAAACTGGGAAGCTATTTTTTTGAGGACCGCCTTTGATTCCTGTGCATTGCCTGGAACAAACGCCAGCAGTACCAAGAGCACGATTAGGTATACCTTTTTTAACATCATGATTTTTAGTTTTTAAATTCTGAACGAACTTAAACGGACTTAACACAAGAAAAAATACAAAAGTGGCCAAACAAGGATTCTATGTTGCGTACCAAGAAAAAAAGCCCGTTAAAAAGTTGAAAATACTATTTCAGGATACCTCATATTTTCATTCGCTGCTTGAAATCAGCTTTACGGGTATTGGTTATTTTTAGCTTTGTCCCATTTTTTAGCAAGACCCAACTAATATGTTTATCGACATTCTCCAACCCCACAACATGATTTAAAGAAACGATAAAAGACCTATGGGTACGAAAAAAATATTTGGGATTTAGTTTTTTTTCAAGTTGATCCATGGATTCCCGGGCTGTGAACTTTCCCATCTCCGTGATGATTTCCACGTACTGATCTGCAGCTTGTATGTAGATGATTTCCGAGACTTTGACAAAAATCGTTTTCCCAATTGACTTGACCGCAATTCGTTCTATGTACCGATCAACTGTTTGAAGCTCCATTTTTTCAGCAAGGCCAAATAGCAGATTTTTATAGTTTTCGGCATGCTCGGCCAAAGCGTCTTTTTCCAACATCTCCATGGCTTTTTTAAACGCATCTTCGACGCGTCCAGGAGTATAGGGCTTAAGAATATAGTCCAAGGCATTTTGCTCAAAGGCATTGACCGCGTATTCATTGTACGCTGTTACAAAGATGAAGTAAGGATAAGGTTTTTCACAAGCCTTCAACACCTCAATACCGTTCATTCCCGGCATCTCAATGTCAATAAATACAATATCCGGTTTTTCCAAATCAATAAGACGCAATGCCTCCTTGCCACCAAAGCAAGTCGAGAGGTTTTCAATCTCGGCATGCTTTTCAAGATGCAGCTTCAACCGGTTTACGGCTTGTACCTCATCGTCCACAAGTAATACCTTAACCCTCACTGCACTTAGATAGGGTACCGAATATTATGGTATTTGCTAAAAGTCGACATCTCATAGTACTTTCTGTTACGATTGTTGAAAAGGGCGCATCTTTAATCTCTTTTCCACAAGTGATTGGCCGTACCCATATCCGTTTGCGCATTTTTCTTGACAAACCAAGAAATGTTCATGTTCCTTTGATTGTGTCCCAAAATTGAATCTTGCGAAAGGCTCATCGTCAAACGGTCTGAAAAGCCATTGGTACCCACAAGAATGTTCCACTGGGTTTCTCTAAAAATAATATGGGTAGTGTCTTTCTCTATCAATGGATCCTGTCCGATGATGGGTTGCATTTGGGCATAAACCTCTTCGTCATTCAGAATCGTGAAAAAGTGTGCCTCAAAAACATGTTCTAAAGTCAAGGTCGAATCACTTCTCAACTTTCCGCCATAACCGATTTTGATGGGATTTCCATTTCTAACGGCACGAATTAAATCTTGCTTATCACCAAAAACCGAATTTCCGTTCGCATCGTTTTTATAAATCAGTTGCCATTGGGGTTCAGCAGTGGAGGAAGTACAACCAAAACAAAGAATGAGAAATAAAAGGGAGCCATATTTAAGCATAATAGCCGTTTTTTGATTTTATAAAAGATACTACTTTTTACCAGCTTAGAAAAAAGCGTTCTTTTGTTTTTGAAGTGGCCCCTAATCGTTTATAAAATGTAATGGCGCGTGTATTGAAATCTGGCGTTTGCCATTGCATCAAGCCACATTTTAAGGCCTTCCCTTCTGCTTTTATGCGATTTATCAGTTTTTTACCGATTCCCAAACCCCGAGCGTATTCTTTTAAATAGATACAATCCAGATAAATGTAGTTTTCCGCATCCCATGTCGCGTATTGGACCATATAGGTAGCATATCCCAGAAGTTGGCCATCACTTTCCACAACGAGACAATACAATGGCGGCGAATCAGAAAAAAGAGCTGTAGCCAGTTTTTTCGATTTTCCTTTTCTGTCGTATTCGGCCCTTTCGTAGTCTGCATGCCTTTTACATAGTTCCACGATTTGGTCAATGTCTTTGGGAAGCGCGAATCGTATTGTACTTTGAATTCTCATAAAACTGTATTTAGCATATCTACGGCATAGGCTTTGAAATCTGGTTGATCTGCATTCCGTAAAATATTTTTTATCCAAGACGCCCGCTCATGGGCGAACACTTCCAATTCCCAAATACATAATAGTCCGTAAGAACCGAACGGAGATTTCGTGATACGATCGGGAGATTCAAAATGGGAAAAAAACACGTTTGTCCCTATCATTTCCCCTCCGGTCCACCAGTTCCATAAAATCCAGATGCCTTCCCTTCCCTCATGGATAATCAAAAAGGCATTGTTATACGTGGGCAGCTTAGACTGTTCAACTTCCGAAATCCAAGTTGGAATGAAATCCATTACCCTTCCCAAAGTAACCGTTGAACGAAACTCCTTGTGTTTGGTTATCGTATACACCTTTACGCTCCATCCGTTAGAATTCACTTGTTGATTCAATTCAATCTTTCTTGCTCGGTATGTTTCGAATTCTGGTTTCAGCGTGACTTGGGTTTGATAGCTTTGTGGTTTCCTTTCATTTTCAAGATGAGCCCAATTTTTTGAGGTCAAAAACCTCTATTTTGTACGTAGGATACTTTTTTAGCTTCACTATGGAATGAGTGGGACGTGGGGCAACTTCCTGCCAAAATCCCTAGAATCTATTTCGGGCATTATAAGTATCGTTCTTTAATGATATCCATGTGCCAGATTTCGTGCCCCGTAACGGTAAATGCAGCTGCCCTTGCCGACATAGCTGCCCCGTTGGCAATACCTACATTTTGTAAATCCGTGTTGATGAAGCTATTCACTAAAGAGATGGAACTCTGCCGAACGGCTTGAAACTCCGCCAAGAGCTGTTCCATATTTTTCTTGCTCGCCCCAGAAGGTTCAACATATTCATTTTGGTTAAAACCCGCTAGTTCGGTCTTGTCGTTTCGGGCGATACGGAAACAGCGGTACATAAAAATCCGTTCCGTATCAATGAGATGCTGCAAAATCTCTTTACAGTTCCACTTCCCCTTGGCATAGCGATATCCTAATTTCTCTTTAGGCAGCTTTTGAAAGAAGTCAATTACATTCAGAAAGCCATTTTCAAAACTTTGAGTTAAGGACATGGAGGCTTCCAACTTACGGATGTATCGAGAATAATACGGGTCGTATTCCTTAGAGTTCAAATCTTTTATGTGCATAATCAATATTTTGATTTTTAAAATTATCAACTATTCATGTATTTTTAATTAATACTATTAATAATATATCACTAAAAATTTAATTTATTAAAAAAAATGTCCAATTAATCTTATTTATGAATGTAGATAAAATTAGCCTAAAATTTTAGAAATTTTCCCGGTCAATACTAAGAACCCATTTAAAGAAACTGTTGCCCAAGCGCGGCTATCTTTTCCAGACAGTCCCAGATTGAACATAAACTCAAAAGGTACTGAAATGATCCCTGCTTATTTAAGCAAGATAAAAACTAACAAATCTGATATTCTTTGGGATTTGCCCGCAACCTGGAACATCTTGGTAAACCTAGACATTAGATTGGCGGCCTATGCTTAGTTTAGCGCTCCATTGCTCGGAAATCCATCCCAAATGGAAAAGTGTATTACGCACCACCATTCTAAACAAACCGTATCTTTAGTTTTGGAGTGAATCAATCGTTGATCTAGCCTTCGCCAATTCGTTGGACAATCTTTGGTTTTCAGACTGATATTGCAACTCCAACCGTTCCATTTTTCGCTCAAATTCATCCATGGGAACATATTGGGGTTTTAAAAAAGTATTGTTCAAAATGCTGTAAAGGGTAAACAAAAAACTAATGACCACCGCGGCAATAAGCAAGCTTAGCAAGTTTTTTTCACGTCTCAAAGAAGAATTGTTCTTAAGGATTGATTTTTCATTTTTGGAAAGCTTCCGACTCCCTGAAATCTGATGTAAAAGTGAATCCCATTTTTCTTCCTCTTTAACATGCATATCCAAGAATCCGCTTTCTTGAAGAAAATATTGGGTTTTAGGGGTAGAGGCCAACATAAAAATCTCAGAGCCGTTACCGCTCATAATATCCAAAAGACTGGAATCGTAGTCGCAAATTTCCTTGATAAGCTTTTTCACGAAATCCAAATTGTAGTTGGGTCGTAAAAACTCATCATAAAGCGCTTGGGTTTCGAAGTAATCCCTGCGATTCAGGGCATACTGCAAAAAACGATCCTTCAATTCCGCTTTAAAAAACTCGCTCATCTTTGACAATTTCCCTGTAACGGGAGACGTTAAAAATAAAGTAAAACTTGAATTTTAGGCGTGTAAAAAAACGGATTTCACACAGAAATAACATTTATCGCACGTCTTATGCATGTTGGAGGTCAAAAACTGGAACTAAACAATTTCAGCGCTCAAACCGGCTTGCAGTAATTTGGAACATCTCGGCTTCAAATCCTCATATTCCCCTGTTTTCACAGTACATTTTCCTTTGTAGTGGACAATAAGGGAACATTGTTCCGCCTGTTCTGGGGTATGGTCGCAAACATCGATCAAGGTGGCTATTACGTGGTCGAAGGTATTCACATCGTCATTAAAGAGAATTATTTCGGACAGTTTTTTGACGTCCTCCTCCAATACTAGCGACTCTGATATTTTTTCCTTGGTACCCAAAAATCAGATTTTAAAGGACTAATATACTAATTTTCAGCTATGAAAACCGATATAGGGCGGCCACCCAATTGTTTTTTTCCAGATTATCAATAAACTGGAGCCCAACCTCCTGACATGCTTTTGAGACGCTACCCAAATCCTCTTTATAAAAGCCGCTCAACAAGAGCATACCCTCAGTATTCAGGGATTGTGCATACCGCGGAATATCTTGAAGTAAAATATTGCGATTGATATTTGCCAGGACAGCATCATACTTTTTGCCTAGGATAAGTTGTACGTCACCTTGGTGAACTTGTATCTCACCACAACCATTTCTCAAGCAGTTTTCCTTGGCATTCTGATAGGACCAAGTGTCCACATCGATGGCATCCACATACTGGGCCCCTTTCATTTTGGCAAGAATTGCCAATACTCCAGTACCGCAACCCATATCCAAGACACTTTTAGCTATCAAATCGAGCTCCAAAATCCATTTCAACATCATGTAAGTGGTTTGGTGATGACCTGTGCCGAAACTCATTTTGGGTGCGATCACTATATCATATTCAGCATCTACAGAAGAATGAAAGGGCGCTCGTACCACACAACGACCATCAATTTGTATGGGGTGGAAGTTCCTTTCCCAAGCTGCATTCCAGTTTTCCTGCTGAATTTCCTTTTGGGTCCAGGAAATCGTTACATCTGGACTTTGCAATATGCTTATGTCTTTTAAGGAGTTGGCATCCCAGTTCGATTTCAAGATATAAGCAAGCACTCCAGAATCTTGCTCCACAAAACTTTCAAAACCGCACTCCCCAAGTTCCGCAATAAGTATTTCAGAAAACGGATATACGGGTTCTACACGAAAATCCAGTTCAAGGTAAATCAAGAAGGCGCTTTTAAATCGCTTTAATAATAGCTACAAAATCATCCACTTTTAAAGATGCCCCCCCAATCAGTCCTCCATCCACATCGGGTTTGGAGAAAATATCAGCGGCATTTGCGGGTTTTACACTACCTCCGTATAAAATAGGAACGGTATTCGCAATCGACGGAGTGAAGGCATCGGCAATTGTTTTTCTGATAAAAGCGTGCATTTCTTGAGCTTGTTCTGGAGATGCGGTCTCTCCCGTGCCAATGGCCCAAACTGGTTCATACGCCAATACGATCTGGGCCCAGGCCTTTGGCTCAAGATGAAAAAGTGCATTTTTCAATTGGCGCTCCACCACGGAAAAATGGTTTCCAGATTTCCTATCACCCAATTCTTCTCCAAAGCAAATAATCGCGGTCATACCTTTTTTAATTGCGGTATCCACTTTCTTCGCCAATAAATCGTCCTCTTCCCCAAAATGGGACCTACGCTCAGAGTGTCCCAAAATCACGGTATCCACACCTATATTTTGAAGCATTTCTGCCGAAATCTCACCAGTAAAAGCGCCATTCTCCGCAAAATGCATATTCTGGGCGGCCACCTGTATTGTAGAGGATTCCAAACTGTTTTTGGCGAGGGCCAAATTGACAAAAGTGGGAGCTACAATGACTTGGGCTTCGGTATTTGGGAGTTTTGCCGATAATTCGGACAATAGCGTTTCTGTTTCATCCAGCGTTTTATTCATTTTCCAATTACCTGCAACTATTTGGGTTCTCATCGTATTTTTTGATTTGATATGTTCTTTTAGAATTTTAGTTTGTCCAAATCATTATAATGGACTTTCTGGAGAATTGTGCCACGCTCCAAAATCAATACGCCTGGATTAGAACGAACTATGGTTTTCAAAGTGGTTTCATCGGTAAAATAAAAGTCAAAATCCAAGTCGTATTTTTTAAGGATTTCGTTGGCTCGTTCATCACTAGAAGCGGACATTCCAATAACCTTATACCCGTTTGATTCTGCCTTGTTCGCAACCATGTTCAGTGTTTCAAAAATTTCCAAGTTACTTTTGATCAAATCAAACGCAATGATCATGACCAATTTCTCCTCTTGTAAAAGTTGGGGGCTTTGGTCCTCCCCATTTTTTTCAATGGTGAAATCGTGAATTGGAGGTTCGTATCCTTTTTGGATTTCCGTGGTTTCTACCCCCACAAACTCCCCTTTCACGGTAGGATAATCCCCATTGGTGACCACGATTTTCTCCTTCCCGTCCACATTAAATTCCCAGGCGTATTCATAGATTGGTTTTGGCGCATTTTCAGGAACTGACATCCCTTCTTGAATATTGGCACCAATCTTATAAGGTCTAAAATCGATGGATGGTAAATGGTGGAGCACGTGATTGGCAAAAACCGAACAGGCCAATACGGTAAATCCTGCTAAAATCCAGTTGGTTTTGTTGGAAAACAATGGTTTTATAAACCTTCTTCCATAAAAGAGAATCAATATGAGAATCAAAAGAACAATATCCTTGCCGAATGATTCCCAGGGCGTCAACTTAATGGCGTCCCCAAAACAGCCGCAGTCTGTGACCTTATTAAAATAGGCGGAATAAAACGTTAGAAAAGTAAAAAAAACGATCATGAGCAATAAACTCCATACCGTCAATTTTGGCTTAAAGCCCAAAAGAAGGAACACTCCCAGGACCACCTCCAGTATGACCACAAAAATTGAAATGGCCAAGGCCAAGGGCATCAAAAAGGGAAGGTCCAAAACACTTTGACTAAAGTACTCTTCCAATTTAAAGGAAAATCCAACAGGGTCGTTCAGTTTTATGAAGCCGCTTATAATGAACAAGACCCCCACAAATACCCTAGAAAATCCGACAAGATATTTCATAAATCTTCGACTACTTTTAGGTGGATCAAAGCGAACACGGCATAGTTTATCATATCCTGATAATTTGCTTCTATTCCTTCACTGACCAGGGTTTCTCCCTTGTTATTTTCTATTTGCTTGACCCGAAGCAGCTTTTGTAAGATCAAATCGGTCAATGAACTGACCCGCATATCCCGCCAAGCTTCCCCATAGTCATGGTTTTTATTTTCCATTAAGGTCTTGGTAATTTCAATCTGTATATTGTAAAGGTCAAGCGCTTCTTTTTCACTCATGTCCGGTTGGTCGGATACTCCTTTTTGAAGTTGAACAAGCGCCATAATGGAGTAATTGATGATTCCCATAAATTCTGGGATTTCCCCTTCATCCACTTTGCGGGTACTATTTTGTTGAAGACTTCGAATACGCTGTGCTTTTATAAATATTTGGTCAGTCAAAGAGGGTAAGCGCAAGATTCTCCAGGCGGTACCGTAATCCTTGGTCTTTTTGATGAAAAGTTCCCGGCATTCTTGTATGATGTCGTCATACTGTTGGGAAGTTTGCTGCATGTATTCCTGTTAATTTGTGTAAATTTCGCGCAAGGTTTTTGTGCAAAAACACTTTTGCCAAAGATAATCAAACCCAATAAAGCGCATCTTCTTTATGACGATAAACTGTAAAGGAACCCTTGTGGATTTGACTTCCCCAAAAGTTATGGGAATTCTTAACCTTACCCCGGACTCTTTTTATGATGGCGGTAAGTATAAAAATGAAAAAGCCATCTTAAAACAGACTGAAAAAATGTTGGGCGAAGGGGCCAGTTTCATTGATATGGGAGCCTATAGCTCCAGACCCGGCGCGCAACATGTCCCCGAGGAGGAAGAGAAGCAAAGACTGCTTCCAGTTCTTGAACTAGTATTGCGGCATTTTCCTGACGCTTTCTTTTCCATTGATACATTTCGAAGTACGGTGGCGCAAGAATGCCTTGAGCGGGGCGCTGCTATGATAAACGATATTTCCGCGGGAAATCTGGATGAAAATATGTTTGATATAGTGGCACATTTCCAGGTACCCTATATCGCCATGCACCTCAAAGGGACACCTCAATCCATGCAGAAGGAAAGCATTTATGAGGATGTTATTACCGATTTGCTCCATTACTTTTCAGAAAAGCTACAAAAGGGACGGGCAAAAAAGATAAATGATATTATAATAGACCCTGGATTTGGTTTTGCCAAAACACTAAAACAGAATTATCATCTTTTACATCACCTAGAGCTGTTCCAAACCTTAAAAAAACCCCTTCTTATAGGTCTTAGCCGAAAATCCATGATATATAAAATGCTAAAATCTTCTCCAACAGAAGCACTAAATGGATCGACCGCCTTGCATAGCATTGCGTTATGGAAAGGTGCCCATATCCTTAGGGTGCACGATGTAAAGGAGGCCATGGAGTGTATTGTCCTAATGGAAACCTTGAAGGCAAATGCTTGATACTTTCGCGTTCTGCGATTTTTGTTAATTTTACAAAAACGGCACGGTTGGATTTCCTCAATTTTCTTGAATTTAAAATCACGGATTTTATTGACATCATTCTTGTTGCCGCCCTACTTTACTATATCTACAAATTGGTCAAGGGAACTGTTGCCATCAATATTTTTATTGGAATCGTCATCATTTGGGCGCTTTGGAAGCTGACAGAATTGCTACAAATGAAAATGATAAGTAGCATGGTGGGGGGGTTTATGAATATTGGCCTAATCGCACTTATTATTGTTTTCCAACAGGAAATCAGAAAATTTCTGCTGATGATAGGCTCCACCAATTTTGCGACAAAGCGGAGTTTTGTCCGCCATTTTAAGTTTTTGAAACAAGAGGCCCTTCCTTCCGACACCAATGTAAAAGCCATTGTTTCGGCCTGCGAAAAAATGGGGCTTTCCAAGACCGGGGCGCTCATTGTCGTGGAACGGAACAATCCTTTGGATTTTGTAAAATCCACAGGCGATCAAATGAACATCCAAATCACCCAGCCCATCTTAGAGAGCATTTTTTTCAAGAACAGCCCCCTACATGATGGTGCCGCTATTATACAAGACAATTACATTACGGCCACACGTGTGATATTGCCCGTTTCCAACGACCGGAACATTCCCTTGAGGTTCGGTCTACGTCATAGGGCAGCTGTGGGCATTACAGAAAAAACAGATGCTGTTTGTCTTGTGGTCAGTGAAGAAACAGGAGCCGTGACCTACATCAAAAATGGGGAATTCATTGCTTTTAAAGGATTTCCAGCACTCGTTTCCTTAATTGAAAAAGACCTTGAGTAAGGATGATTTGTAAAAACTGTGACGCCAGTCTTCGTTCTGATTTTAGCTACTGCCCCAGTTGTGGGGCCAAAGTAATACGCAACAGACTCACCCTAAAAAACATTTGGCAGGACCTAAGTTTTCAGGTATTCGACTTGGACAATACGCTGTTAAAAACCTTAAAACATCTATTTACCAAACCTGAGGTGGTCGTAAAAAGCTATATTTCTGGAACCCGCAAAAAATACATGAACCCGATAAGCTACTTCGCCATAGCTGTTACCTTATCCGGAATTCTTTTTTTTATACTTAGAAATGTATATGAAGTGCAGTTGACCCAAAGTAGTTTCAACAACACCAACACGCCCAACTTGGATTTCATTTTTGATTACCAGGGTTTGATGTCCTATCTGTTCTTACCATTTTATTCGGCGATGACCTGGATACTTTTTCTTGATAAAGGAAAGCTGAACTTTACCGAACATCTTGTCGCAAATTCGTATACCACGGCACAGACCTCGTTTATGCAAGTATTGATAAGCCTTCCCCTATTTGGGTTTTTCAATATTCCCTATGATATTTTCAATTGGATATTCATTTTTATAATGATTGCCTACATGTTCTATGTGTTTGGAAGGATTCACCAAACCAGATTTTTCAGCACTTTTTGGCGAGCGTTGGGCTACACCATATTTTTTGTTGTTTTTACTGCCGTAGTAGGCATTTCGATTGTAGTCATCATGTTATTGACGGGACGGCTCAACATCGAGGATTTTGCAGGAAAATAGGCTAAGCCACCTCTTCGGCCAAGAACTGGGCCTCGTACAAGTCCCGGTAATACCCTCCTTTTTCGAGCAACTCTCTGTGATTCCCGATTTCCACGATTCTTCCGGCATCCATCACGATAATTTTATCTGCTTTTTTAATGGTTGCCAACCGATGCGCGATAATTATGGATGTACGTTCCGCGGTTATCTTTTCTGTGGCACTTTGGATAAGCCTCTCCGAATAGGTATCAACCGAGGAAGTCGCTTCATCCAGAATCAAGATACTGGGGTTGCTCACATAAGCTCTTAAAAACGCGATGAGCTGGCGTTGCCCACTGGAGAGCATGGTTCCCCGTTCTTTCACGTTGTATTGGTACCCTCCCGGGAGACTCTGAATAAACTCATCGACCCCGATTTGCTGGGCCGCCTCACGTATAATCTCCTCGGAAATCGCATTATCCTTAAGGGAAATGTTGTTTGCTATAGTATCTGCAAACAAAAAAACATCTTGTAATACTAGAGCGATATGGGAACGGAGCGATTTAATGGTAAAATCCCGTATGCTGTGACCATCAATACGAATCTCTCCGGAATCGATTTCATAAAATCGATTCAACAGGTTGATTATTGTCGATTTTCCCGCTCCGGTTGCACCGACTATCGCCACTGTTTCACCGGCCTTGACCTCAAAAGAGATGCCGTGCAACACTTCCTCTTCGGCAACATAAGAAAAATGAACATCCGAAAAGACAAGATTTCCGTTGATATCTTCCTTTGTTAGTTTACCCGTGTCCGCAATATGGCTTTCCGTGTCCAAAATTTTGAAAACCCGGTTTGCGGCGACCATACCCATTTGTAGGGTATTGAACTTATCTGCGATTTGTCTTAAGGGACGAAACAAAAGGTCCATCAAGAAAAAGAAGGCGAAGATTGAACCCGTATCGTTCAATCCGGTATTTTCGATATTTTGGATTACCCCAAAATACACGACCAACCCAATTCCGATAGAATAAGATATTTCTGCAATTGGAAAAAAAATGGAATTGTACCAAACCGTTTTCAACCAAGCATTTTGATGCTTTTCATTGATTGTTCTAAATTTTTCCTTCTCTATGGACTCGCGGTTGAACAATTGTACGATTTTCATACCTGCTATCCGCTCTTGTACAAAGGAATTGAGATTGGCCACTTGGGCCCGGACTTCAATAAACGCAACTTTCATGGCTTGCTGAAATAGACGTGTGGCTACCAAAATAATCGGGAGAATGGCAAACACAATTAAGGCCAGCTTCCAATTCGTCAATAACATGATAACAGCAGCGGATAGCATCTTAAGCAAATCAGAGACGATGACAAAGAACCCTTGACTGAAAATTTCTCCAATACGCTGCAAGTCGTTGACCGCCCGTGTAACGAGCACCCCAATGGATGAGTTATCGAAATAGGTCATTTTAAAACCCATCATTTTTTTGAAAAGTTTGACCCGAATATCCTTTATGACCGATTCACCCAGTAGATTGGCGAAATAACTAAAAAGCAATTGTGTGATCACCTGACCCAGCAACACACCCAACATGGTCAATACCAAGGTCAGAAGCAACGGTCCGTTTTTGAGGAAAAGCGCCTTGTTTACGATATCCCTCACCAAAACTGGGGTCAGAATAGCAAAACCGGCAGATAAAATCGCCGCAAAAACCATAATCCAAAAAATGGCCTGATAAGGTCGGGTATGCGCAAATACCCTTTTAAAAAGACCTACATCGAACGCCTTGCCTATTTCCTCGTTTTGGCTCATTTAAAAATAGCTTTTGGATATGCAATCTGAACCAAATATAGTCCTTTTGCAGGCACGGAAACCCCAGCTTCGGACCTATTCTTTTTTTTGATGAGTTCGTGAATTTCGTTTGGATGTCGCTTAGCGGTTCCAACCTCAAGTAGGGTGCCCACAATGGCCCGAACCATATTACGCAAAAAGCGGTCCGCCTTGATGGTAAAAACCAATATATCTTCCCTAGTCGACCATTCTGCCTGTTTTATGTCACAATTAAAGGTCTTGACATCAGAACGGGATTTGGAAAAGCATTCAAAATCAGTGTGTTCCAACAATAAAGAGGCAGCTTCATCCATGGCTTTAACATCTAAGGGTTGATGTACCAGATGCGCCGAATTCGTGGCGAACGGATCTTTTTCCTGGGTTATCCAATATTCGTAAGTGCGTTCTAGAGCACTAAAACGGGCATGTGCATCTGCCTCTACCTCAAAAACACGGGAAACTGCTATGTCAGCGGGTAAAAAAGCATTGATTTTACTTATAAAATCAATGGGATACAATCTGTGTTCCATATCAAAGTGGGCGAACATCTCTTTGGCGTGTACTCCGGTATCTGTTCTTCCCGCACCAACGAGATTAACCGGAGTGCGCAAAAGGGTTGAAAAACAATCTTCCAGAACTTCTTGAACCGTTAAGGCATTGGGTTGTCGTTGCCATCCATGGTATGCTTTCCCCATATAAGCGAACCTCACAAAATATCTCAATGGAATCCAGTACTTTTAAAGACTAAATATAGTTGAATCTTCGTCCATCAGTAAAACGAACTTACTTTTTAGCACTTTTTTAGCGTATGACAAAAATTCTACTTCTTTCCGACACCCATGGTCATATGGACAAAGCTATCTTAAAGTATGCTCAACGGGCCGACGAGGTATGGCATGCGGGTGATATTGGAAGTCTCTCGGTCACCGATTCTTTAAAGAAAACAGCATGCCTCCGTGCAGTCTATGGTAACATTGATGATCATCTGATACAGCGTGAATTTCCAGAACACAACCGGTTTTATTGCGAGGAGGTTGATGTATGGATAACCCATATTGGGGGGTATCCCGGTAAGTACAACATCCGTATCCGTGAAGATATCAAAAGGAAACCGCCAAAACTTTTTATCTGCGGACATTCCCATATCTTGAAGGTCATGAATGACAGGAAACTGGGATTGCTCCACATGAATCCCGGAGCCTGTGGTAAGCATGGATTCCATCAAATAAGGACGATGCTGCGTTTTACCGTAGCTGGAGATAAAATATTGGATTTAGAAGTAATCGAGCTCGGAAAAAGGTAAGCGTTCGTAGACGTAAGAAGCTTTTAAGGTTTTCGTCTAATCCCAAAAACAACATAAAAACATGAAAACAAAAAGTTTGATTTTTTCTGCGTTTACCATAATGGTTTTACTGATTTCCTGCGTGCCAAAAGCAAAACAAACGGAAACTGCCATCGAAAAAACTGAAAAGGTAGTTAAAAAGGGGCCTATTTACGATACTTCGGACCCGAAATCCATGTTGAAAGCCGTGGCATACGCCCATGGTGGATGGGGCGATCTTTGGAAAAAAGGGGATGTTGAATATGTGTATGAATACCGGTCTTCAGAAGGTAAGGCAGATGTTTCCACCGAACGCTATATATTTGATAACGAGGCATCCCTCGGGAAATATAGCCTACACCAAATCAATGTAATGCCAGATGAAGATGGAGAAGTCATTCAGTTTTTTGACGGCGAGCAAACCTCGGTAATGGTAGATGGAACAAAGACTGAAAATCCCCAACTACTGGGCGTGGGGGACTTCCTGAGAAGAGCCAATTACTTTTGGTTCACAATGCCCTATAAATTAACTGACCAGGGGACAATCGTTTCATATCAAGGTAAGGAAGACCATGAAGGAAAAACCTATGATAAAGTACAGGTTACCTATGATGCATCTATGACGCAAAAGGAGCAAAATGATATTTATATCTTATATATCAATCCTGATACGAAACGGATTGACCGCTTTTATTTTTCATTGCCCTTTTTGGGGGTAAACGAGCCGGTAATCATCGCTGATTATGAATACCAGAATATTGATGGACAAATCATATCCACAAAGCGCAAGTATTTTTTGCCAAGCGAGACAGGATATGCGGACGACCCGAATATTGTACAAACATTGAGCAATATTAAGTTCAACAATGGATTTACCGTAGAAAATTTGATGGAAAACCTATAATCTCCAGAGCTACCTCTAAAAATCAAAACCCCGGGGATACCGGGGTTTTTCGCACTAATACTACTAAGATGTTAGGTTTAACGTAAGCGGTCCACAGATTTTACAAGATCTTCATCCTTTTTGATAGCCCTGTTGGCCAGGACCAGAAAAACGATAGAAAATACAGGAATCAGCATCCCAATACCCTTCTCTGAAACTTCCATTTCTCCGGATAAGTTTAGCGACCGGTAAACGAAAAATCCTAGTAAAAAAAGATTTAATATGATATTCAATCGGTTCAGAACAAATTGATTTTGTCTTTTTTTGTACCCAAATATGGCAATCAAAGCAAGACCTGCAGAAGCATAAAATCCAATGCTTACCGGAAGGTGGTCCGAGGCATATATCAGCTCATTGTCCGCATTTGTCCATAGATTCAAAAAGAAAGGTAAAGCAGCCGCTATAAGGACGACCACCACCAAAAATAACGTTTGAATCCTTTGAATCATTGTACCATTTTCGAATTCGGACAGCAAAAATACGTGTCTTTTTTACAAATAGGTCATAATGTTGAAAATTATTTGTATACTTGCGAAGTTATTAGAGCTAAGCTCGCCAAGGGAAACTTTCCCACCGAATTACCCCAATAACTTTTCACTTCTATAAAGTATTCAATTACGTCTAATTTATTTTATAATTAATGTTTGAGATTTCAGACCTAAAAGCTAAAAAGCTTCCAGAGCTTCAAGAAATTGCCAAAGACCTTAAAGTACCCAAATTCAAATCTCTCAAAAAATTGGATTTGGTCTACCAAATTCTAGACCTACAGGCTTCCAACCCCAAAGCGGTTGCAGAGAAAACACCCAAATCTGATGAAAACGCGGAATCAAAACCTAAAAGAACCCGGGTTTCCCGTGACAAAAAAGAGGAAAAGGAAAAAGTAACCCCTTCGTCAAGTGCTTCGGAACCTGTTGCGGACAAAGAGAAGAAGGAGGAAACGGCCCCCACAAATCAAAATCGAAGGGACCACAAACAAAACGGGCAACAAAAAAATCAACATAACCGTAGAAATAATCAAAACACAAGAGGAAACCAACAGGAGAAAAAAAGCAGCAACTTTGATAAGGATTTGAAAAATCGGTACAAGGAGCCGGAGTTTGAATTCGACAGTATTATTGAGAGTGAAGGGGTCTTGGATATTGCCAAGGACGGATACGGTTTTTTACGTTCTTCTGATTACAACTACCTCTCTTCACCTGACGATATTTATGTTTCCCAGTCTCAAATACGACTTTTTGGGCTAAAAACAGGGGATACGGTTCTGGGCAACGTACGACCGCCCAAAGAAGGGGAAAAGTATTTTCCGTTGATCAAAGTGACCAAAATAAACGGTCTGGACCCACAAATCGTTAGAGATCGTGTTTCCTTTGAACACTTGACCCCACTCTTTCCAAAGGAAAAATTTAGACTGGCCGAAAAACAAAGTACGATTTCCACGAGAATAATCGACCTTTTCTCTCCTATAGGGAAAGGGCAAAGGGGTATGATCGTTTCCCAGCCAAAAACAGGGAAGACGATGTTGCTAAAAGATGTGGCCAACGCCATAGCGGCGAACCACCCTGAAGTTTATCAAATCATCCTGTTAATTGATGAACGTCCGGAGGAGGTTACGGATATGCAGCGCAACGTCCGTGGTGAAGTAGTGGCTTCCACATTTGACAAAGAAGCTACGGAACATGTCAAGGTTGCCAATATTGTTATCGAGAAGGCCAAAAGACTTGTGGAATGTGGACATGATGTTGTAATTCTCTTAGACTCCATTACCCGTTTAGCAAGGGCATACAATACCGTTCAGCCTGCCTCTGGAAAAGTATTAAGTGGTGGTGTCGATGCCAATGCCCTGCACAAACCCAAACGTTTCTTTGGAGCAGCAAGAAATATTGAAAACGGCGGTTCCCTGTCTATAATAGCAACTGCTTTGACGGAAACAGGCTCCAAAATGGATGAAGTGATTTTTGAAGAGTTCAAAGGTACCGGTAATATGGAACTCCAGTTAGATCGACGTATTTCGAATAGGAGAATCTTCCCTGCCATTGATTTGATTTCTTCTTCCACAAGACGAGATGATCTTCTTTTGGATGAAAATACCATCCAACGCATGTGGATCATGCGCAAGTATTTGGCGGACATGAATCCGGTTGAGGCCATGGAATTCATGGAGCAAAGAATTAAACAGACCCGGAACAACGAAGAGTTCCTATTGACGATGAACGAGTAAGATTTTACTATCTATTTCACTACAGATAATTAAGAACCCTCCAAGCCTATTGGAGGGTTTTTATGTATTGATATTAAAGAAAAGACATATCTTTAATACGGTTTTCCCCAATACTAAACATTAACAAACATTATACTATGAAGCACACCAAGAAGACAGTGATGTTGTTCACTATGGGAGGATTGCTGTTGATGGCAACAGCATGTCAACAAAATCCGAGACAACAGGAAGAACCCGAACCGGTAGAGGAGGAGGAAGTTGTAGTAGAACCACCGGAGAATATTATATCGATCGCACAATCCAAAATGCTTTATGACAATTATACGCGAAATCGCGTTGCTCCTATCATGAGGTATGAAATAGCCACCTTTGATGATGAAGAGTTTGAAGTATCCCGTTACGTGGACTTCGATTATAAGATGATGAAACAATATATTGCGTACGTGGAGCAAGAGGCCGAAAAAGCCAAGGTTGATGTATCCACGTTTCGTTTCTATTTTGCCAACTATCCCAATGAGGAAAAATTCCCGGACGGAAAAAAAGTAATACATCCTAGACAAAATTCGATTTTTGTGCTACCCACTTTAAATAGGAAGGGTCGGAATATGGGCTTCTACATAGACGCGGAAGGACGCGCGGCCCTCATTAAAAATGCAATAAAAGCTAACGATAGTATAAAAGGGTATGGAAGCAACCTCCGTCAAAACGGAAGGTCGCATGCCGGTTTTGTGCCTTCTTTTGCTGGGCCAATCCTATTCCAGGAAGCACAGAGTTTGATTATGAACCATGGGTCCTCATCTCCCCCACCTCCTGGTGATTTTTAGAAATGAACAAAGAATATCTTTTTTTTTTACAGGACCACTTTTATATTCCTCTCTATTTTTTTACTTGGGCAATTTCAGCCTATAGGTACAAGAGATATTTTGACACCGCACTAAAGTATCTCCCTATTTTCATTGCATATACCTTTTTTACGGAACTCCTCGGTTACTTTATCAAACATCATGAGGAGTTCCTTTTTTTTTCAGATGATCGTTACATTACCAGAAATGTGATCATCTATAATGCGTACCAAATCGTCTGTTTCATTTTTTTCTATTGGGTGTATTGGAAAACACTGAGAACCCCGAGGTTTAAAAATTGGGTAAAATATGGCGCTTATCTAAGTATTCTTTCCCAATTGATAAGCGGATTTTTTCAAAACCCATTTTACGTCCATTTATATTACGCCAACATCATCGGATCATTGGTTTTAGTAATGGCGATTTTCTTCTATTTTAAGGAAAAACAAAGTGAACCCAATCCAATGCCCCAGAAATACAATTTGCTATTTTGGATAAGTACCGGACTACTCGTCTTTTATCTTTTCTTTCCGTTTATCTTACTGCTTGGATATGTGAACTACAGTTTCTATGCGCAATTTAACCTGAGAACGGTACTGCTTTTTTTAATCGTTTTTATGTACCTCTGCATCAATCTCGGATTGCTTATCGGTAAACGGAAAGCGTTCCGATAACGGACACCTTGCACTTTTCGTAAACCACATCCTACCGCACTTTCACAACAATAGGGTGCTATTCATCGATAAAAGATATTTTTTTGTAGCTTTTTTCGTTCAAAAAATCAAGATAAAACTTTAATCCATAAAAATGTACCGCTCGTCGACACTTATTAGTGACAGGGCGTTTCTTAAAAATGTAAACCACGATCAAAACATAATTTTATCCAAAATTTAATTACATCTATAAAATTGCAACAATGAAAACGTCCCAAATAATAACCTACTTTTCAGTTGTTCTTTTTACCATAGGCTTCACTTCATGCGTAAAGGACGACTTAAATGAAAGTATTGAGCCGGATTCACAAGAAGAAACCGAGAATCCTATTCCTGTGGAAGAACTTGAAATCACCCAACTGGAAATTCCCGTGGGCTTCGAGTTTAAAACAGAAAAACAAGTACAGTTGACCATCAAGGACAATACTGCAGGAGTTAAATATGATGTTTATGCTTATCAGGAAACCTCATCCGATGGACAGGTTACCTACGTCAACGAGGATGATGAGGAGTCTACTGGCACCAACATCATCGTGGATAACTTGAACCATCTTATTTTCAGTGGTGTTCCAGCAGGAGGAAAAATAGAGCATAACTTTGTTGTACCTATATATTTTGAACAACTCTACATCCGAAGAAAGGAAGGATTCTCATATTCTTCTACCATTGTAGACATCAGCGGAGAACAAATAAACTATACCTATGCACCATCAAGTGCAAAAAGGGCTTCCGCGTCCAAGAATTTGGTAGAAGATTTTCTGTATTGCGTGAACGGCAGTGGAGAACTCTTTCAAGTAGACCCTTTGAACGGAGCCTATACGTTTATATCCACTATGCCGATGGGAAGTTATACGGCAGCCATTGATCAACAAAACAAAGTAGTATATTCCATAGGAAGGTCCAATCCAAATCCCTTAATGAAATATGATATTACCAATGATACTTGGACCACCGTAACCAATCTTGGTATTGGCGGACCGCGACTGGATTACAATGCGCAAGATGGATTGTTGTACTTCTCCACTAAAGACCAATTGTATTCAATAGATCCAACCAATGGTTCCATCCTTTCGCAATGGGACATCAACGGATTGGACAAAACTCAGGGCGGTGATTTGGCGTTTGCCCAAGATGGCACCTTGTTTCTATGTACATTTTCTGGATTGTACCGACTTACTTTGAACATCGAAGGGGATTATGACTCAACGCGAATCAGTGGTGAGGACCTGCCCTTCAATCCCACCTCGATGACCTTTGATTCCAACAATGAACTATGGTTGGCCAATAATGGTGGTAACAGTAACCTTATTGTAATGGACACGCAAACAGGAGGATGGGAATACCGATATGGACCTAATTCAAGCTCAGGGATTTCCTTTGACAGAACTATTAACGACCTCACCACATTTCGAATCATTGATGAAAATGCCATTGACCCAGATACCGATGGAGATGGAATTACGGACAGCAATGACGATTTTCCAGAAGATGCAGATAAGGCCTTTGAGCAGTTTACTCCCAGTAAATATGGATGGGGAACCGTAGCCTTTGAGGACCTATGGCCTTTCCTGGGTGATTATGATTTCAACGATACAACGATCAACTATCGTTTTGTTGCCGTGCTCAACTCTGATAATATGGCGGTTCAATTGGACATCTATTTCGAAGTAACCTCTGATGGAGCCGGTTTTGTGAATGCATTTGGAATTGAATTGGAGAGTATTGCCCCAAGTCTGGTCGAATCCGTAACGGGGACCGTCCTGACCGAAGGCTATATTAACGTAGCAGCAAACGGTGTGGAACAAAACCAGGATAGGGCCGTGATCATCCTATTCGATAATAATGAGACCATGTTGGGCATACCTTCCAAGGTGGAAGTGAAGTTTACCACCCCCATTACAACAAATCAATTGGGACTTGCCCCTTTCAATCCTTTTCTGATTGTAGATAGGGACCGTACCAAGGAAATTCATTTGCCAAATCGATTTAGAACAAGTTTAGGTGTCAATGATGCCGAAGTCGAAGGTATAAACCGCGATGCCGATGGAAATTACCAAACCGAAACAGGATTGCCCTGGGCCATAAATATTGTGCATAACTTTAAACCCCCAAAAGAGAATGTACCCGTAAACCAAGCGTATAATTTCTTTAACGCTTGGGCCTCATCTGGAGGTACCTCTTATGCAGATTGGTATAAAGATTCCAATGGATACAGAAATGAATCCTCACTGCAAGATTAGTAGATGAAAGACCATCAAAAAAAAACGCCCCAAATATGGGGCGTTTTTTTGTATTCTTTGTTAAAACAACTTACTACATACTGGCAACCTTGCCCATCAATTTGCTTTTCAAATTGGCAGCCTTGTTTTTGTGGATGATATTTCTTTTGGCCAATTTATCAATCATTCCCACAACATTGGGCAAAAGCTCTTCAGCCGCTTTTTTATCTTCTTCGTTACGTAGTTTTTTGATTGCATTACGTACGGTCTTGTGCTGATATCGGTTACGTAAACGCACCGCCTCATTTCTTCTGATTCGCTTTAGTGCAGATTTATGATTCGCCATATTTTTTTCTAAATTTTGTAGCCCGTAGGGGAATCGAACCCCTGTTACCAGGATGAAAACCTGGCGTCCTAACCCCTAGACGAACGGGCCCTAAGGTCGCATAATTGCGGATGCAAAAATACAACTATTTTTAAGTATTGCAACAGTTCCTGTTATTTTTTGGAGGGTTTTAGTACGCTTTCGCGAACAGTACCCTTTGTATTGAGGGCTTACCTGTAACCATACATGTGCCTTCCTCATTTTCTGCTGGAAAAGGGATGCACCTTATGGTAGCTTTGGTTTCATTTTTAATTCTTTCTTCAGTCTGCATCGTCCCATCCCAGTGTGCCGACACAAACCCACCTTTATCCTCAAGAACCCGTTTGAACGCTTCATACGAATCTACAGGAGTAATATGGTTTTCTCTGAAGTTCAATGCACGGTCATAAATATTCATTTGAATATCTTCTAGCAAACGTTCTACTTTTGGTACAATTTCATCAGCTGATATGGATTCTTTCTCCAGTGTATCACGACGAGCCACTTCAAAAGTACCGTTTTCCAAATCACGCTGGCCTACTGCCAAACGTATGGGAACGCCTTTTAATTCATATTCATTGAATTTAAAACCGGGCTTGTGGGTATCCCTTTTATCAAACTTCACGGAAATACCCTTTGCCCGTAGGGACTTCACTACAGGTTCTACTTTTTCCGCAATTACATCCAATTGTTCCATACCCTTGTATATGGGAACAATGACTACCTGTATGGGGGCAAGTTTTGGAGGCAATACCAATCCATTATCATCACTATGGGTCATGATCAAAGCGCCCATTAATCGGGTGGATACACCCCAAGAGGTGGCCCAAACATAATCTTGGCTTCCTTCTTTGGTAGCGAACTTAACATCGAAAGCTTTCGCAAAATTTTGACCTAAAAAGTGTGATGTGCCGGCTTGTAGTGCTTTACCATCTTGCATAAGTGCCTCAATACAGAAAGTTTCTTCTGCTCCTGCGAATCGTTCGCTTGCCGTTTTCGTACCTTTTATAACAGGGACTCCCATATAACTTTCGGCAAATTCAGCATAAACGTGCATCATTTGTTCTGCTTCCTCCATGGCCTCTTTACGAGTGGCATGCGCCGTGTGTCCTTCTTGCCACAAGAATTCTGCGGTACGCAAAAACAATCGGGTTCTCATCTCCCAACGTACTACATTGGCCCATTGGTTCACCATTATGGGAAGATCGCGGTACGATTGAATCCACTTTCGGTAGGTATCCCAAATAATAGTTTCCGAAGTGGGCCTTACTATCAATTCCTCTTCTAGCTTAGCATCTTCGTCCACAACGATCCCGCTGCCGTCCTCCGCATTTTTTAGCCGATAATGGGTAACCACAGCACATTCCTTCGCAAATCCTTCAACATGACTTGCTTCCTTGCTCAAATAGGATTTGGGTATAAAAAGGGGGAAATAAGCGTTCTCATGGCCCGTCTCTTTGAACATACGGTCCAATTGTGCCTGCATTTTCTCCCAGATGGCAAATCCATAGGGTTTTATTACCATACAACCTCTTACCCCTGAGTTTTCCGCTAAATCTGCTTTTACCACCAACTCGTTATACCATTTGGAATAGTCCTCATTCCGACTTGTCAAATTTTTACCCATTTACCATAGTTTGGCACAAAACTTGTGACTTATTCATAGAAAATAATTGGTCAAAACTAGTTATTTTTAGTATGTTCAACAATAAAAATTGCGACATGATAAAGTCTTTACCTCATTACAAATTCCAACTCTTCCCGGTACTTTTGGTTGCCTTGGTCCTCGCCTCCTGTGGGTCGTATAAGCAAGCTTCGTACTATGATGACGACGATGGAATTTACGCCAGTAAAAATGAAACGGTACGTGTTGAAAAGAAAAATGCCCAGGCCGTACGTTCCGAAAATCAGGAAAGTAATATCTATGGCGATTATTTTGGGGATAAAGCCGAGGAATTTGGAGAAATTCTTGATGACGAGATTTTTACGGATGTCGATAAGTACTCAAGCAATGGAACAATAGATAGTACCGCCGTTGGTGCCCAATTTGACTATTTTGACCCCAATAACAGTAACAGTTATGTTGGTAATACGGCATGGGGCGATAATCCCAGTAACGTAACCATTAATGTATATGACAATTGGGGTTGGGGTGGCTTCGGATGGGGCTGGAATGACCCCTGGCTATGGAATGGATGGGGATGGGGAGGCTTCGGATGGGGCTGGAACACCCATAGGTTCTGGAATTGAGGGGGCTGGGGCGGCTTTGGCTTCGGAGGATTCGGATTCGGATTCGGTGGCTTTGGTTATCCTGGTTTTGGATATGCAGGATTTTATGGTCCACATTATGGAGGATTTTATGGTCGAGGTGGATTCAATCGAGGAATCGCTTTAAACCGGTCCAGAAGAGGCTATTCGAACCAAACGATTCCCGGTACTTCTTTACGAACCGGAAGATCAAACCTGGCCTACTCTTCCCTGAGAACCTCAGGCACACGAAGCAGAGCTGGTGTTTCCCGTTCTAGCAGTACTGGCAGGTCCAGTGCTCTGTCCTCAAGAAGCAGTAGAACCTACAGGAGCGGTACCTCAAGAAGAAGTGTAAGCGCGGATGCCGTTTCCAGAAATAGAAACTATAGAACTAGCAGAAGTACGAGAACTTCTCCAAACTATAACTCCAATTCCAGGACAAATCGGTCTTATGGCACTTCGCCCAACACGAGTAGAACGTACAGGAGTGGGAGTACAAACAGAAGCAACTCCAGATATAGCTCGGTTGGCAGAAGTACACGTAGTTATCAAAGTAGAACTGCGCCTAGAAGCAATAACTACGGGCGATATAGCGGTAGTTCCCGAAGTTCAGGGTCGTACCGAAGCAGTGGTAGCTCCCGAAGTTCCAGTGGCTATCGAAGTTCAGGTAGCCGTAGTTCAAGAAGCTCTGGCAGTTACAGAAGTTCAGGCGGCAGTTACAGAAGTTCCGGTGGAGGTCGTTCTTCTTCGGGAAGATCTTCCGGCGGACGTGGCGGACGCAGGTAAAACAAGGTTTATTACCAAAGTTTCTTTATCGACAAACTAAAAAAAATTGAAAATGAAAAGAGTTTTGACTTTCATCGTAGTACTGTCATGCACCTTTGTAAGTGCCCAAAATATAAATGACGTATTACGGTACAGCATAGAAGAGACCCAAGGGACAGCAAGATTTCAAGCTATGGGTGGCGCATTTGGAGCCTTGGGCGGTGATTTCTCGGCCATCCAAGTAAACCCAGCAGGTTCAGCGGTGTTCAATTTTAGCGAATTCTCCATAACCGGTTCCAATTACAACCGGGACAATGAAGTACTGTTCGGAAATTCGTTGAATTCCACCGATATCAATTCAGTAGAGTTAAATCAGGTCGGCGGCGTTTTTGTATTCAAATCATCGGATAGCCCTTGGAAAAAATTGGCCTTAGCTTTTAATTATGATCAGGTCCGTAATTTTGACAACGAATTTTTTGCCTCTGGAAATACAGTACAAGGGATTGATAATTACTTTCTGAATTTTGCCCAAGGGGTTGAGTTGGGACCCTTACGCGTTCAGGACGGGGAGTTCATCGAAGACGCCTATCTCGATATCGGTTCTTCCTTGGGTTTTGGTGCCCAACAGGCATTCCTGGGATTCCAAGCAGGTCTCATTGAACCGACCATAGACGATGATACCAACACCGCCTACTTCTCAAATGCGCTTTATGATAGCGTAAATCAAGAGTATATACAGAGTACCTCTGGTTATAACAGTAAGTTTACATTGAATTTTGCTGGACAATATCAGGAAAGTCTCTATATAGGGGCTGCGGTAAACTTTCATTCCGTATTGTTTGAGCAATTGACGCTTTTGGATGAAAACGGATATGACCCAGATTCGCCCGTTCAATTCACCACATTTGATAATTTCTTGCGTACGGAAGGCTATGGGTTCTCATTCAGTGTAGGGGCAATAGCCAAATTGAACGAGGCCATTCGAATTGGGGGCAGTTACCAATCTCCCACATGGTATGAATTAACGGATGACACGTCCCAAAGAATCAACTCGACCCTGGCCGTTTCCGATATTAATTTCATCGATTTCAATATTGTTAACCTATTTGAGGACTATTCCATTAAAACGCCATCCAAAATAACGGGGAGCGCTGCAGTAGTTTTTGGCAAGGATGGGCTGATAAGCTTCGATTATGGGTATCAAGACTTTTCCCAAGCTGAGCTTACTCCGAACCTGGACCCTAGTTTTGCCGCCGAAAATGATTTTATCGCCAACACCTTGGGAGTTGTTAATAGCTACAGGATCGGTGGCGAATTCAGAATCGATCAAGTAAGTCTCCGAGGTGGGTATCGCTATGAAGAAAGTCCGTACGAAAATGGCGAGATTATAGGGGACTTAATCGGATACTCGGGAGGAATCGGTTATAACTTTGGTCCTAGCCGATTGGATTTGGCCTTCGTTCGAACAGAACGGGACGTAAATGAATTGTTGTTCACTTCAGGTCTTGATAGTTCTGTTGATATCAACCAAATCAACACTAACATTACCTTGAGTTATAGCTTCAAGTTTTAACCGAACACAAAGAAAAAGTTTAGCATGGCCAGGAAGTATATCCTGGCTTTTTTGGCATTATCTTACCAGTGAGAAATGTCTACGTACCGATCGTGCCACGAAAACGCCCTCAACATCTCTATCGTAATCCAGTCGAAACCAGTAATCTGAAGAAGGCAGTTGCCTACCATTGAAAGTTCCATCCCATCCCAACGAATTCACATCCAATTGCTTTAAGAGCTTTCCAAATCTATCAAAGATAAATACGCTCGGATTGGTCAAGGTTTCAACACCCAGCACATTCCAATTATCGTGGATTCCATCGCCGTTGGGCGTAAAGAATTTAGGATAACCCACGACCAAAAACTCAATCGGCTCTGTAGTACCACAACCATTTTTATCATTGATAATGACCGTGTTTATTCCCGGAGGGACATCAAAAAATTGAGGTTCGTCCTGAAATTCCCCTCCGTTGATGGCATATTCAAAATCTCCATTGCCCAACGCAACAATTTCTATGTTGTAGGGGTCGGTTTGATCGCTGTTGACTAAATCATCGATCACCCGTACCTCGTCCAATTGAGGAACTCCAAAAAATGTAATCAGGATATCGTCCGTAATGACGGTTGCAAAAGTAGTCTCTATCGTGACACGATATCGCCCTGAATTGGGACTGGTCACCGTAATTTCAGTTGCACCAGCGCCTGTGGCCAATACCTGATCGTAAGTTCCATCATCTTCCACATCAACTTCCCAGGTAATGTTGGAAATATTTGGTCCTGCCGGGGAATTCAATGCGCTGAGAACAATATCCGGGTCACCCTCGCAAGCAATGATATCGAAGCCCAAGAACTGATCGCGAAGGGTGCAATCCAGCGCCGTATTTTGGTCGGCATCTACCGAAGACCCTGTAAACGTAAGAGAAAACGGTTCGGAATCACCATTAAAATTTGTGTTGAAATTATTGATGAACAAATAGTAAATTTCACCGGCTTGTACATCCAACCACTCGTCATAAGTATTTTGACTCGCTCTTACAAAAGGGGCCCCGACCTGACCACTGATAGGATTCACCCCTATTCCGGTAAAACCGGTATCATTTACTTCGTAGTTACATCGAATGGGCTCTAGGGAACCACTACTTATCGTAGTACAGAAATTCTGGCCCAAAGTTTGGTCGAAAGGTCCATAGAGTGCAAAATCCAATTCTGATGTGACAATACCTCCCGGAGTGACCGGCAGCGCTTCTAGATCAAAACCAATTTGCCCATCGGTGCCTGCCCGAAATACGTACCAAGATGTGTTGTTTTCAATATTTGCTGAGGCCACGCTACCTTTTTCCAAACATCCGGTTTGGGTAATCACCATAGGGTCAAAATCGTCTATGTCACCGCTGCCATCGGTAGCGGATAATATGGGCATGTCCGCACATACCGGGATAGCGGTCCTACAGTCCGGAGAATTTTGTGCGTGCACCCTAAACAAAAACAAAGGAAAACAACAGATAGCGCAAAATAGGGCTCTCATAGGGTATGGGGCTAAAGGTTATGCTGTATTTTACATTGCTATAACTGATTTTGACCGCTTTTTAGTATGCTTTATCCCAAAAAAAGTGCAGTTAATCGATAAAATACACAGAATTTATTCGTTCTCAAGGTCACCTCGAACATAAAGACCTGAATATCCATTCGTTTCAACTAGAGGAGATGGAAATTATGGGTAAATCCGAAGCCAAGATCTATTTCTCTTCGACTTAACACTATTTTATGCCACTAAACTAGTTCGAACCATCATACTAATTAGGTGTATTATGTATATCTTTGCTCTCTTGAACAAGAAAGTAATGAGACTAGAAAAGGCCTTGAACGACCGCTATGATGAACGTGGCGATAACCACATAGGATCAGCTCCAGAAACCCCGCTCCGGGATGATGCATTTGTCCTTTCTGATGAAGAAAAAATAAAACGCATCCAGGCGAGCGTAAAGGATATTTTGGTGACCCTTGGTTTGGATTTGACCGATGACAGTTTACAAGGTACTCCAAAACGGGTGGCAAAGATGTTTGTGAATGAGATTTTTGGAGGTCTTCATCCTGATAAAAAACCAACTTCGAGCACCTTCGATAACAAATATAAATACGGGGAAATGTTGGTGGAAAAAAATATTGTGGTATACTCCACCTGTGAGCACCACCTACTTCCCATCATAGGACGGGCGCACGTCGCCTATATTTCTAACGGAACTGTTGTAGGACTATCTAAAATGAACCGTATTGTGGACTACTACGCCAAACGGCCCCAGGTTCAGGAGCGCTTGAACATACAGGTGGTTAAGGAGCTTCAGCGTGTTCTGGGGACAGAAGATGTGGCCTGTGTTATCGATGCGAAACATTTATGTGTAAATTCCCGGGGCATTCGCGATATCGAAAGTAGCACGGTAACCGCGGAATACGGTGGCAAATTCAAGGAAGAATCCGTTCGCAGCGAATTTTTGGATTACATCAATCTGGATACCGAGTTTTAACGTATTCCATATACTTGCAGCTCTACAAAAACCAACCGCTACAGGTCCATAACTCACTTACCGGAAAAAAAGAGGTATTTC
>NZ_CAKZYF010000176.1 GCF_937884665.1 uncultured Allomuricauda sp.
AAATCAACCGCTTTTTAAAAGTGTGAACAGCTCGGCAGAAGCCACGACTTTAGAAGACGACAGTTATTCCCATATCATTGCAGGTCAAGCTTTTCATTGGTTCAATCCACCCTTGGCCAAAAAGGAATTTCAGCGCATTTTGGCTCCTGGCGGGTGGGTCGTACTTATTTGGAACGAACGGAACGTCCAATCGCCGTTTTTGGCAGATTACGAAGTGTTTCTGCACGATCATGCGGTAAAATACGCCGAGGTAGTGCATCGGAATATTGATGAAGGGGTGCTTGGCGCATTTTATAACCCTTTCTCTTATCATGTGAAGCACATGACTAACTACCAGTTGTTCGATTTTGATGGGCTATTAGGTCGGTACCAGTCCTCCTCATATGCCTATAAAGAGGGTGACGAACAATTTAAGCTTGCAAAAAAGGCATTGCAAGTTCTTTTTGAAAAGCATCAGCGTAACAATCAGATTAAAATGGAATATCAAACGAATATCTATTACGGGCAGCTAAAATGAAATACTATCTCTCCTCATACAAGTTTGGCGATAACTTAGATGATTTAAAAAGGCTTATCCCCAAGAACAATAAAATCGGCCATATCAACAATGCACAAGATTGCTTGGGTTACGATGTGGAAAGGACCAGAAAGTCGCAACAAGATCAAATGGAGTATTTAAACAGTATTGGTTTTGAATCGGAATCCCTTGATTTAAGGACCTACTTCCATAACACAGAAGCTTTAAAAGACAAAATCAGCGGTTTAGGGGCGTTATGGGTCTCGGGCGGCAATGCATTCGTGTTGCGCATGGCCATGCGACTTAGTGGCTTTGATATCATTTTTGAAGAACTCAAAACCAGGGATGACTTCTTATATGCAGGCTACAGCGCAGGGATCTGCGTGCTTTCCAAATCATTGAAAGCAATCGATCAAGTAGATGACCCACATAATTTTCCGTATCCTGAAATTATCCGACCTATTTACGAAGGCTTAGATGTCTTTGACTTTGCCCTTCTGCCACATTATGATTCCAATCATTATGAATCCGAAAAGATTGGCAAAGAAATACAACGCTGTATTGATAACAAATGGCTTTTTAAGGCTTTACGGGATGGAGAGGTGATTGTAATCGAGTAACTCAAATTTTGAATAAAAATATAACTATCAAAATAGAGAAAATAACCAGCTTTCCCTTTGATGGTTTTGATATTTTTAAGCGGGAAAGTCGGCTTGAAGGCTATCGGTTTCTCGATAGACTGGAATTGGACTGGGTCAACAATAAAAATCGGTTCAATAAGCAAGGGGAAGCTTATTATGTAATCAAAGTTGCCAATCAAATTCACGGGGTTGGGGGGATAAACAACAGCCCTTCTCATGAGCATGGGCTAAGAATTGGTCGGCTAAGACGGTTTTATGTTTTAAAACAATTTAGACGACAAGGACTGGGGCAAAAACTGTTGCTTCACATCATTGGCCAACATGCATCAAATTTTGAAGTGATTCAATTGTACACTACCAATCCCGAAGCAGCCAGTTTTTATGAAAAGAATGGATTTCAAGTTGTTCACGGTATTGAAAAAGTTTCCCACGAGTTAAAAATCATGGAAAAATACGACCATATCGGCATTGACTATAACGCTACCAGAAAAGCAGACCCCTTTTTAGCCCAAAAGTTGGTCGAACACCTGCAGCCAAAAAAGAATGGCAACTATTTAGACATTGGCTGCGGTACAGGCAACTATACCGTTGCCCTTAACCAAAAAGGGTATGCATTTGTTGGCATTGACCCCTCCACTACCATGCTTGAGCAGGCCAAACTGCAAAACAGTACGGTAGCCTGGAAATTAGGTGCCGCAGAAAACACTGGCCTGCCGTCCCACTCCCTTGATGGCATCATTGCCTTCTTGACCATACACCATTGGACGGATTTGGAAAAGGGATTCGCCGAACTCTATCGAGTACTTCGACCTAATAGCAAGTTGGCGGTGTTTACCGCAACCCCCAAACAGATGCAAGGCTATTGGTTATGTCACTATTTTCCTAAAATGATGGCCGATTCCATCGCGCAAATGCCTAGCCTTCAGACTGTGGAAAAGGCTATGCGCAATAGTGGACTCTCCAATTTAAAAACAGATGCCTACTTCATCCATAAAGAACTGGAAGATAAATTTCTCTATTGCGGAAAACACCATCCAGAGCTGTATTTTGACCCAAAAATCCAGCAAGGCATATCTTCCTTTTCCGCCTTGGCCAATAAAGAAGAAGTGAAACATGGCCTGTCTCAATTAAGGGAAGATAGCAATAGTGGAAAAATTAATGAAATTATAAAATCGTACGAGAACGAACTGGGTGATTATATGTTTATTTTGAGCGTAAAGGGATGAAACCAATAAATAGCAACGCTTTGTAATGAAAAAACACTTTAAAGCCGCTTATTTAATCCTAAAACAGAAAAACAAGATATTACTGCTTAGACGTTTCAATACGGGGTATGAAGATGGAAACTATTCGTTTATCGCGGGCAAGGTGGAACCTGACGAAAATTTTACGCAGTGCGTTATTAGGGAGGCGGAAGAAGAAGCGGGTGTGATCGTTAGGGGTAGCGATGTAAATGTCGTGCATGTCATGCACAGAAACAACCCGGAAACACAGTGGGTAGATGTGTTTTTTCAATCAACCAAATGGTCGGGAGAGATTACCAACAGAGAACCCCATAAATGTGATGACCTGTCTTGGTTTGATTTAGATGCGTTACCCAACAATACGGTTGAATATGTTAAGCAGGCGATTGAAGCCATAAAAAATGATTGTTTCTACAGCGAACATGGATGGGGGATTACAGTAAAAAAACAATGAAAGCAAAGGTATACAAGATAGAAACAGAGCGACTAATAATAAGGTGTTATAAACCCCAAGATGCGTTATTGCTAAAAAAATCGATTGACGAAAGCATAGAGCACTTAAGGCCTTGGATGTCATGGGCAAAAAAAGAACCAGGGGATATTCAAGCTAAATTAGATAGAATAAGAAAATGCAGGGGGGAATTTGATTTGGATATTGACTACGTCTTTGGAATATTTAACAAAAATGAGAACATGCTAATTGGTTCTACCGGTCTTCACAAGAGATTAGACAATAATGCAAGGGAAATTGGGTATTGGATAAATGTAAACCATGTGAAGATGGGATATGCAACTGAGACTGTTAAAGCACTCATCAAAATTGGGTTTCAAATTGAAGACCTCAAGAGGATACAAATAAAATGCGCGCCAAATAATCATGCAAGTCAAGCCATTCCAAAAAAACTGGGGTTTTTACATGAAGCCACTTTAAAAAATCGAAAACTAGATCCTAGCGGTAATTTTAGAGATTTTATTATATGGACCATGCTCAAGGAAGATTATTTAAAAAGTGACCTAACAGAGTTTGGGTTAACAGCTTTTGATATAGCTGATCATGAAATAGATTGCTGAATTAATGATAGATTTAGACTATATCGTACATAGCACCTCAACCGATAATGAAAAAGGTATTGCCAGTGGTTGGAGGGATTGCGAGTTGTCAGAAATCGGAACTCAACAATCATTCAAATTAAAATCTCTTTTAAGTGGTAAGAGCTATGATTTGGTGTATTGTTCAGATTTAAAAAGAGCAGTTCAAACGGCTCAAAACGCTTTTGGCGCTTCAGTTAAAATTATTCAGGATGCCCGTCTTCGAGAGTGCAATTATGGGGAGTTTAACGGAATGCCAAAGTCAGTATTTAAGGAAAACATGGTACAATATGTTAATAAATTATACCCCAATGGCGAAAGTTATGAAGAGGTAGCGCATCGTGTTTCAGACTTTATTGCAACGCTAAAGGTAATACATCAAAACGAACGGGTAGCCATAATATCCCATCATGCCCCGCAATTGGCTTTAGAGGTCATTGTGCATAACAAATCATGGCAGGAAGCCCTCGACAATGATTGGCGAAATACTGGAAATTGGTCCCCAACTTGGAATTATATCATTAAATAGCAATACTAATGAAAACAAAAAAAGTACTCCTTTTCGACATTGACGGCGTCATCAACAAAGCCCATTATTTTTCAAAGCCGTACGAACAAGAATTCGGTGTACCAAGATCGGAAATCAGACCTTTTTTTCAAACGGATTTTATTCCTTGCTTAACTGGAAAAGTAGATTTAAAAGCCATTTTACCACCTTATTTAAAAAAATGGAAGTGGAAAGAGGACGTAAACGCTTTTTTACATTATTGGTTTGCTCATGATGTGAAGCTAGATCATGAATTAATAGGTTTTGTTCAGACGCTAAGAGCAAAAGGATACTTCTGCGCCTTGGCCTCACAACAAGAGCAGTACCGAAAAAACCATTTATGGGAAACGAAAGGGTTAAAAAACAAGTTTGACCATTTTTATTGCTCTTCAGACATTGGATTTCTTAAAAAAGACACCCGTTTTTTTGATGCGGTGGTTCACGATTTAAAGGCTAAATCCTTAATCAAATTGGTAGATGAGGTTGTCTTTTGGGACGATACACGGACTTGTATAGCTACAGCATTGGAAAGTGGTATGGAAGCCATCCTCTTTAAAGAAAACGAGGACATTATCAATTATAATTTTTGATAGTGAAATATAAAGGAACATACATATTCACCTCAGAAAGATTGGGATTTAGAGCATGGAATGAAAATGATTACGAGCCGTTTGCAGCTATGAATTCCAATGAAAATGTAATGGAATATTTTCCTAAAACCTTGTCAAAAGCAGAGTCAGATAATTTTGTAACCAAAATCAAGAGTAGATTT
>NZ_CAKZYF010000177.1 GCF_937884665.1 uncultured Allomuricauda sp.
CGTCGTATTTACCTCTAAAAGCTATCTTCGCCTCCGCGAAAGTAGAGAAGGCTTTGTATTGCGCTCCTTTAAACCCAGCGATTTGCGCTTTACAATCAGACCAGGATTCATATATCCCGGGTTTTTTGCCTTTCCAAACCGTATAGAACTTTGGTTTTTTAGCCATTTTCTTTGAAAAGCAGTTTTTTGATGACTTTCGGATAGTGTGCATATTCCAAAGTATGAACCTTGTTGGCGATATCCTCTACGGAATCAGATTCCTCTAAAGGAGTAGTGGCTTGAATAATGATGGCGCCCTCATCATAATGTTCGTTGACATAATGTATGGTTATACCTGTTTCTTGCTCATTGTTTTCCTAAACAGCGGCATGCACATGCTGTCCATACATTCCTTTTCCGCCATATTTCGGAAGCAATGCGGGGTGAATATTAATAAAGGTATTTGGAAAAACACGGACTAGCTCTTCAGGGATTTTCCACAGAAAGCCAGCAAGCACAATTAAATCAGGTTGTAGTGCTTCTAGTAAACGCACTACGGCATCTCCTTCTGAAAAAGCAGTTCTATTGAAACAAAATGCTGGAACTTGCAATCGATTGGCGCGGTCCCAAACCTTAGCAGTGCGTTTGTTGGTGAGGATACCTACCACCTCGACACGGGCATCTTTTTCGAAAAACGTGCAAATACGTTCGGCATTGGTGCCGTTGCCCGAAGCAAACAGTACAATTCGTTTTACATCATTCATGTATTGGGCATAGATAGGGCTTGTATGCTTGACGAAAGTAAGATTCTCATTTGTAAGATGTTCAAGGGGGTGACATTTTATCGACAAATGGTGTATTTAATCCAAAGTTTTATATTTTTGCCATCAATTAAATTTTAAAAACCAATAACATTATGTCAGACATTGCATCAAGAGTTAAGGCTATCATCGTTGATAAACTAGGTGTAGATGAAAATGAGGTAGTACCTGAAGCAAGCTTTACCAACGATTTGGGGGCAGATTCCTTGGACACTGTTGAGCTAATCATGGAGTTTGAGAAAGAATTTGATATTCAGATACCTGACGATCAAGCCGAAAACATTGCAACAGTTGGTCAGGCGATTACCTATATCGAAGAGGCCAAGTAGATTAATGATATTCAATATAGCATTTAAATTATCCATGTGATCGTGAATCACATGGATAATTTTTTTTTAATTTAGGTTTTAAAGGGTAAAATCAAACTCATGCAGTTAAAGCGCGTAGTAGTTACAGGAATGGGGGCGCTTACCCCTATTGGAAATAACCTCAATGCTTACTGGGAAGGACTCAAAAACGGTACCAGCGGTTGTGCACCGATAACCTATTTTGATACCGAGAAATTCAAGACCAAGTTTGCTTGCGAAATCAAAGGATACAACGCTCAAGATTATTTTGACCGTAAAGAGGCCAGAAAATTGGACCGCTTTGCGCAGTATGCTTTAGTATCTTCTGATGAAGCCATCGCCGATGCAGGCTTGGATTTGGAAAAAGTAGACAAGTTTCGAGTCGGAGTCGTTTGGGGCGCTGGTATAGGCGGTCTGGAAACCTTCCAAAATGAGGTAATCGGTTTTGCATCCGGTGATGGAACACCGAGATTCAATCCGTTCTTTATCCCAAAAATGATTGCGGACATTGCTCCGGGAAATATTTCCATAAAGCATGGTTTTATGGGGCCTAATTATACAACGGTCTCAGCATGTGCCTCTTCTGCAAATGCCATGATTGATGCATTGAACTATATTCGTTTGGGTCATTGCGATGTGATTGTAAGCGGAGGGAGTGAGGCAGCAGTAACCATTGCGGGAATGGGTGGTTTTAACGCCATGCATGCCTTGTCCACACGAAACGAAAGCCCAGAAACCGCTTCGCGTCCTTTTGATGCGACTAGGGATGGCTTTGTACTTGGTGAAGGTGCAGGTGCTTTGATTCTTGAAGAATACGAGCATGCCAAGGCACGAGGCGCAAAGATTTACGCAGAAGTATTGGGTGGAGGACTGAGTAGTGACGCTCACCATATGACGGCACCACATCCGGAAGGGATTGGTGTGGTTCGGGTAATGCAAAACTGTTTGGAAAACGCAGGATTGCAACCTAGCGATGTAGATGCTATCAATACCCATGGAACCTCCACACCTTTGGGAGATGTTGCCGAGCTAAAAGCAATCTCCAAGGTATTTGGTGATCATGCACCCAATATCAACATTAATTCCACGAAATCCATGACAGGTCACCTTTTAGGCGCGGCCGGTGCTATTGAGGCCATCGCGTCCATTCTTGCCATGGAAAATAGTATGGTACCACCTACCATTAACCATAGCGTGGTGGATGAAAACATCGACCCCTCTTTGAATTTAACTTTAAACAAAGCACAAGCCCGCGAAGTAAATGTTGCCATGAGCAATACTTTCGGATTTGGAGGGCATAATGCCTGTGTTCTTTTTAGAAAAATAGGATAGACACATGGGATTAGCGTCGAAAATATTTAAATCCCCTCCCAAAGCGGATGGGGATTTTTTTTTGGCGATGAAACAAATCCTTGGGTTCAAACCCAAAGAAATTGAAGTCTACAAACGTGCTTTCCTTCATCGTTCCCTGAACAAAAAAGATGACGAAGGTAATCCCATGAACTATGAAAGGCTTGAGTTTTTGGGGGATGCCATGCTGGGAACCATTATTTCCAAGCACCTTTATAAAGAAGTCCCTGGAGGAGATGAAGGCTACCTAACCAAAATGAGGTCAAAGGTGGTAAGCCGAAAGCACTTGAACGAATTGGGAATAGACTTAGGCCTTTTGAAATACGTACAAAGTCGCATTCCCAAAAGCCACTTTGGTGAAAACATCCACGGGAATGTATTCGAAGCTTTGGTAGGCGCCATTTATTTGGATAGAGGCTATCCCTTCTGTGAAAGGTTCATCAATCGAAAAGTGATAGAACCTTATGTGGACATAGAGCAGCTCGAAGGAAAAGTTATTAGTTATAAAAGCTTGGTGATTGAATGGTGCCAAAAACAAAAGAAAACCTTTCACTACGACGTCTACGACGATACTGGAAATGATACCCTTCGCCATTTTGCCGTAAAATTGAGCATTCAAGATAAAGTGATGGCCAAGGCCCGAGCTACTTCCAAAAAGAAGGCTGAAGAAAAGGCATCCAAACGCGCATACTTCGCGCTACAGCGCAAAATCGAAAACCAGCAGGATTAAAAAAAGGTAAACTATAACGTTTTCGTAAGAATTTAAGAGGCAATGGTTTACCATCTCTTAGGCAGACACCTTGATTAAGTTTATATTTACCTTTCGTACCGGAAGTATGTCCATTACGCTAAAAATTGAAGAAAGTTTTTTTGACGAAGATTTTCAACTGCTTGCGCTGCACACCGCTATGGAAGACCATGCCATGGCCTATGCGCTCAACGC
>NZ_CAKZYF010000178.1 GCF_937884665.1 uncultured Allomuricauda sp.
TGGTCCGCCAATTCCTTGACCGTTTCATCACCCTCAGTGACCACAGCAATAATACGGCCGTTTCATGAATTGATTTCTTGTATATTGCTCACCACTTTTTCATAATGTCCCTTTTTGGTGGCAATCACCACTACGGGCATCTGTTCATCGATCAGAGCAATTGGACCGTGCTTCATTTCGGCAGCAGGATACCCTTCTGCATGAATGTAGCTGATTTCCTTTAATTTTAGTGCTCCTTCCAACGCTACGGGAAAATTGTACCCTCTTCCCAAATAGAGGCAATTGGTGGAGTCCTTGTAAATATCGGCGATGTGCGCTACCAAATTGTTTGATTTCAGTGCTTCTTCCACCTTGCCCGGGATATTCTCCAACTCTGCCAAAATCTCATGGAACTGTGAGGCGGAAAAGATTCCTTTTTCACTGGCCAGTTTCAGTGCCAATAAAGTAAGCACAGTAATCTGCGTAGTGAAGGCTTTTGTAGAAGCAACCCCGATTTCAGGACCGGCATGGGTATACGCTCCGGCATGGGTCTCCCTTGCAATGGATGAACCGACCACATTGCACACGCCAAATACAAAGGCACCTTTCTCTTTCGCCAATTTTATGGCAGCCAGAGTATCTGCAGTTTCACCAGATTGAGAGATGGCGATCAACACATCGTTCTCCGTTATCACTGGGTTGCGGTATCGGAATTCGGAAGCATATTCTACTTCAACCGGTATTCTGGCCAAATCTTCAAAGATATATTCAGCGACCAGACCTGCATGCCACGATGTACCACAGGCCACTATGATGATTCTGTTGGCGTTCAGAAATTTTTCCAAATTTTGGTCAATCCCTGCCATTTTGACCAATCCTTTATCAGCTAATAAGCGACCTCGGTAGGTATCTAATATGGCCCTGGGCTGCTCGTAGATTTCTTTCAGCATAAAATGCTCGTAACCCCCTTTTTCTATTTCTTCCAAGTTTAATTGGAGTTCAAGAATATTGGGATAGGCAATGGCATCATCTTTAATCTTCCGAAGTTTGATTTCCTTTCCCAAACGAATGATGGCCATCTCCTCGTCCTCCAGATACACCGCATTATTGGTGTATTCTATAAAAGGAGAGGCATCAGAAGCCACAAAATATTCATTTTCACCAATTCCAATGGCCAAAGGGCTTCCTAGCTTCGCGACCACAATTTCGTCAGGTTTATTCTTATCAAAAACGGCAATGGCATACGCACCTACTACTTGGTTCAGCGCAATTTGTACTGCCTTCCCCAGTTTGACTTCTTCCTTATCCCTTACTTCTTCTATAAGGTTCACCAATACTTCTGTGTCTGTATCTGTATGGAATACATATCCCCTGGCGATCAAGGCTTTCTTTATAGACTCATAGTTCTCTATGATGCCATTGTGGATAATGACCAAATCCCCGGAATTTGAATAGTGTGGATGCGAGTTGGTATCGTTCGGCACACCATGGGTGGCCCAACGTGTATGTCCCAACCCTAAGTGCCCCTCCATATTTCCTGAGGATTCTACCTTTTTTCTAAGATCGTCTACTTTTCCTTTGGTCTTGGAAACGTTAATTTTACCATCGTGATAAAGTGCAACTCCGGCACTGTCATACCCGCGGTACTCCAATCTTTGCAATCCCTTTAGTATTATTGGATAAGCCTCCCGATGACCTATATAACCTACAATTCCACACATAGTAAGAGTCTAAACGCGATTAAAATTGTACAAATGTAAACAGAGTACGTAAAACTAATGCTACATTAAGATGTATAACGCAAAAAATCCACAAAAGGTATTTAGTTCGCTTCGGTGAAAAAGATTTCCAATTGTAATTTTTTGTCTTCAGGGGTGTCCTCATTGCTGCCGAACAAAACGGTTCCGAGCGGATTTATGGTGGACATAAAGGGAACATCAATTTCAGGTATAGAAGTTCCTACTCCTTCTGCAACAAAAGGAATCCCTACATTGGACGAAACAGAGAGGGCCAATTTGGCATTTGTGGAATCCCTAACGATAATATCATTGATATGTTCTGTGATCCGGACAGTATACTTTAATCCTGTATCTCCTTCCCGTACCAGAATTCCATCATAACCTTCAAAAATATTCAAGGGTTCAATAGGTACCGACGTATTGGGAACCGGTGCTTCTGATCCAAACAGCGATTGATTGGTTTCGCCGTTGTACAAGTAAATTCTTGGAGGTTCCACTGTTCCGCCAGCTGCGCTCAACGCCTCCCTGTCCACATAAAAGACCAAATTGGCTTCGTTGATTATCCAATTGTTCGCCCTTATCTCATTAATGATATTTTGCCCTCTGTCTTCTGACTGGGCTTCATTGCCAAAAAGTAAAATCTCCGATTGTACTCCACTTCCTCCTTTTACATAAATTCGTGAGGCGTTCTCCCCTGTATCCAACTGATTGGCAATCTCGGCAGGAAGCATCTCATCCTCAAAGGTATTTACTGCGTTGCCGAAAGTTTGATTGTTGAGATTTTGCAACAGATTCAGGGTATAATCCCGTTCCACTGTTTCTACCTCGTTCTCGTTGGTATTGAAATCTTGAAAGTTATAGGTCAGGGTGATGGTAGCTTGTCTTAAATCGAACAGAAACATAATATCGTCCGCTGCTTCTACAGATTCCACTGTCATTCGTATCCCTCTAAAAAAATCATAGAAATTGGCCTCACTCAACAATTCGGTTTGGCCCTCATTATCCAGTATATTGGTCTGAAAAAAAGCATTGTCCAAAGGGACCAATATACCGGGGGGCAGTCTTGTTTCAACTTGGGTGGTCTCGTCAATATCTGTATTGGGATCATCCTCTTCATTGAACATTATGATCTCCTCATCGCTTATTGTTAGTGGGCCATCAGCAGAGGTGCTGCTATCAAAAAGCACTTCACCCTCAAAGCCGGAAAAGTCTTGGTTGGAAAAGTATTCCTGGGCTTCTTCAAAATTGGAATTTGGGTCTAAATCACGTAGGAAGAAAGTAGAGCGTGTGACCCTCAAGTTGAACCGTTTTGACCTATCCCCGAAAATACTGTCCAAATCCAGTTTTCTGGGGAACGTATTTGGAACAAAATCGTCTCCCGTTCCATCTTCAGTAGGGTCTAAGGGGTCCGAGCCCAGAATGCGTTCATCATTGTCGCTTACACCGTCCAGGTCCGTATCAGAATTAGGATCTTCTTTATCCGCCTCGGTTAGTTCAAAAGCGTCCTCAACACCATCTCCATCAGTATCTCTTAGCGAATTTGGTGGGAGTTGAAAAGGTAGATACAACATTACCTTTACTATCGTCTCATCTTCTGGAATGGTTGAATCGCTATCATCTGTATTTGCATTGTCCTCTTCTTCCTGCGTACTATCCCCAAAAGTTGGATTTGCCACCCTGCTCGGAAAGGTCACTTGGGACACAACACTGGCTCTTCGCTTTCCAAAAATAGGGTCGTTGTACGATCCGAGCTGATACAAAAAGAGCCTGTTGGTCTGTACAGCCTGTACTCCCTGGTTAAAAGCGAAAACATCATATACAGCACGACCCGTGCTGAAGGGTTCATCTGCCACCACCCCTTCACCTATGGTGGTCAATTCTTCTTCACAGGCTATAAAAACTACACCCAAAACCAAGGCAATTGCCCAAGGTTTAATCCCTTTCAAATATTTCATTTCTTCTATTTTAAAACCTCCGTCTTGTAGAAATTGGTGTATGCCTCTTCTGCTTCCTGAAGTGAAACATAAGGCAATACTGGTTTAGAAGTTTCGGCGACATGGCTTTTGAGCTCCTCCGACACCCCTTCAGAAGCGAAAATAATGGCATCAGCATAATCCGCTGCAACCTTTAACAAATTATTATAGTCTGGAACTGTCAATGCCGAAATACTCTCTTCGGGGACACCATCAAACTTGATTTTATCCATCAAACCCTTGTCCAATTCTCCATCATAGCCTTTATCATATATGGAAAGTACAATTTTGCTGTCCGCAAACAAAGGTTCATCCGCATAGTATTTTCTGAGATACAGGGGAAGTAGAGAGGCCATCCAACCATGGACGTGGATGATATCTGGCGACCAATTCAATTTTTTTACAGTTTCCACAACGCCTTTGGCAAAGAAAATAGCACGTTCATCATTGTCAGGGAACAGGTTCCCATCCATATCTGCAAAGGTTGCCTTTCTTTTGAAGTATTCATCATTGTCAATAAAATAGACTTGAATGCGTTCCCTTGGAATTGAAGCGACTTTGATTATCAAAGGCATATCCATATCGTTGATGACCAAATTCATCCCGGACAATCGAATTACTTCGTGCAGCTGATGTCTACGCTCATTGATATTTCCATACCTCGGCATAAAAATACGTATTTGCCCCCCGTTGCTGTTCACCATTCTTGGGGCTTCGTAAGACATTAAGGAAACTTGGTTCTCTGGGAGGTAAGGCACTAATTCAGAAGATACAAACAATATCTTTTTACCATTCATAAACACTTTCTTTTGCTTATCCGAAAAACGTAGCCGCAAAAGTACAAAAATTATGCTGATTACTAGTATTTATAGTATTTTTGCACGCTTTCAATAAACGAGATGCCCGTATTTTCAAAAAAAAACGACCTGACCTCTTTTCTGCACCAGGATATACCTGACAGCAGTACTATCGGTCTAGTACCTACTATGGGCGCTTTGCACAGGGGACATTTGTCTCTGGTAAAAAGGGCTTTGGCAGAAAATGGGAGCGTCGTTGTCAGCATTTTTGTAAATCCTACGCAATTTGATAACCACAAGGATTTGGACAAATATCCCAGAAATCTGGATGATGACATAAACCTTCTACGAAAACTATCGGAAAAAATCATAGTCTTCGCCCCTTCTGTTGATGAGATTTATGGACAAAATGTAAAATCAAAGGATTAAGAAATTGAGCGTTTTTGATTAAATTCATGCTTATGAATCATAAATTAGAAACAAGGATTATGAGTTCAACGGTTTGGACAAAGTGATGGAAGGAACCTTTCGAAAGGGTCACTTTGAAGGCGTAGGCACCGTTGTGGAGCTGCTTTTCAGAACTGTGGCTCCGGACCGGGCTTACTTTGGTGAAAAAGACTTTCAACAACTGCAAATCATCAAAAAGTTGGTCCATATTCTGGATTTACCCGTGGAAATTATAGGGTGCCCAATTGAACGTGAACCACATGGACTGGCGATGAGTTCCAGGAATGAAAGACTGTCAGATAAAACGCGAAAAAAGGCCAATTTCATTTACCATACCCTAAAAGATGCCAAAAGGAAGTTTGGCATGGAAAATGCAAAACAAATAATGAACTGGGTAATAGCCGAATTCAAGCATAACGAAGATTTTGAGTTGGAATATTTTCAAATTACCGATGAAGATACCTTGACCCCGGTCATCACAAAACAGAACCATATCAAATACCGAGCATTTATCGCAGTTTATGCCGATGGCGTTCGGTTAATAGACAATCTAAGACTCAATTAACTAATTTTGCACCATGCAAGTAGAAGTTGTAAAATCTAAAATACACAGGGTAAAGGTCACCGGGGCAGACCTCAATTATATTGGTAGTATAACCATTGACGAAGATTTGATGGACGCGGCCAATATCGTTCGTGGGGAAAAGGTGCAGATTGTGAACAACAACAATGGGGAACGTCTGGAAACCTATGCCATCCCAGGTCCAAGAGGCTCAGGAGAACTCACGTTGAACGGAGCGGCCGCCCGAAAAGTAGCGGTCGGAGATGTATTGATTTTGATAACCTACGGATGGATGGACCTCGAAGAAGCCAAGACCTTCAATCCAGCCTTGGTCTTCCCTAACGAAGAGACTAACCTCTTGAATTGATTTGGGCCCTTCTCTCAAGAAATTTCTCAAAATTTTTGTCCCAATAGCTTTTGGGCTTTTTTTAGTTTGGTATTCCTACTATTCCACGACCCCTCAAGAACGAGAACAAATTCTATTCTACATTATTGAAGCTGACCCCGTTTGGGTTGGAATTTCGATTGTTATTGGAATATTAAGCCACCTTTCCCGTGCGGTACGTTGGAATTATCTGTTGGAACCTATGGGGTATCGACCTAAAATCAGCAACAACCTATTTATTGTACTGATTTCCTATTTCGCAAATTTGGGGATTCCCAGGTCTGGTGAAGTTTTAAGAGCAACGGCACTTACCACATACGAAAATGTGCCCTTTGAAAAAGGATTTGGTACCATTGTTACAGAGAGGGTCATCGACCTGTTCATGCTGCTAATGGTCATTTTGATCACTCTAAGCTTGCAGACCGATGTAATCCTGGGTTTCTTAGAGGAAAAAGGCATCAATTTTTTGGGAGCTTTTGGCATTCTGGCCCTTGGAATCTTGGGATTGTTCATCGCCATTAAGATTATCCGAAAATCGCAATCCCCCTTTGCGTTAAAACTCAAAACATTCTTATCCGGACTTTTGGCCGGTGTTTTGAGTGTTTTCAAGATGAAAAAAAAATGGCCCTTTATTTTGCACACCTTTATCATTTGGTTTGCTTACATCGCCATGGTTTGGGTGATAAAATTTACCGTAGACGAAACCGAATCCTTAACCCTGAGTCAGCTCTTGGTCGCCTTTATTGGCGGGGCTTTTGCGATTTCTACCACCAATGGGGGCATAGGCCTGTATCCCATTGCCGTCAGCGCTGCTTTGGGCATCTATGGAATAAGCTCCGTATCTGGGGATGCCTTTGGTTGGATCATGTGGATTTCACAGACCCTCATGGTTGTTGTTTTTGGGGCAATATCCTTTATAGTCCTTCCGTTATTGAATAGAAACTGGTAGACCCCAACCTTCTAAAGCTTAACCTGATGAAAAAATACCTGTTCCTGCTCATTGGCTTGATACACCTCACCCTAGCTGGTCAAGTAAAGCGAGAAATCTTCGAATCCTTTAAACTTCAGGAAAGGAGGGATGTTTCTTATTATTTCCCTGAAAATTACACGGAAGATAAAAAATACCCTTTGCTCGTTGTACTGGATGCTGACTATTTGTTCGACATTGTAGTGGCAAATGCCAAACTCTATGGAACCCACAGCAGAATGCCTGAAGCGATTGTAGTTGGCGTACACCAGTCCGAAGACGACCTTCGTTGGGACGATTGCGATTTTGAACAGACCACAGGATTGCCCACGGAAAAAGGAGCCATGTTCTACGAGTTTCTCGGTACTGAACTCATTCCGTATTTGGAAACGAACTACAACATTGCCCCATTCAAAATGTATTTGGGCTATGACATTACGGCAAATTTTGGCAACTACTTCCTGTTCAAGGACAAATCGTATTTCAATTCGTATGTTATTATTTCGCCCATATTGGCGACAGATATGGAAAGTCGCATACCTTCAAGACTTGCCGATATGGACCAGGAGATTTTCTACAATATGATCCTTGAAAAAGAAAAAACCGATGACCGTCAGCGAATTCTCCAAATGAGCAATGCAATACAATCAATTTCAAAAGAAACCTTACATTATTATTTTGATGAATACGACAACGCCGACCATCTGTCCATAGCTACCTATGGTGTAAGCAAAGCTTTCGACAATGTATTCAAAATGTTTCGGCCCATAAGCCCAAAGGAATATAAGGCAGAAATCTTGACTTCCGATGAACCTGTTTTTAAGTACTTGGAGGAAAGGTATGACAGGATAGAAAACCTCTTGGGATACAGAAAGCCCGTTGAGCTAAATGACATTATGGCCATTTATGCAGGAAGTTTGAAAAAGAGCGACTTTGAATCGCTAAAGCCTTTGGCAGAGGTTTGTAAACAAGAATTCCCTGAGACCATGCTCGGATTTTATTTTGAAGGAGAATATTATGAACAACTGGGCGAACCCAAAAAAGCGTTCAAGACCTTTGAAAAAGCCTTTCAAATGGAAGAAATTGACTTTTTGACCAAGGATATGGCCCTCGAAAAAATTGATGCGCTCAAGGCAGATTTCGGATACTGAACCCGAACGCCCCATTTAGGACTTTGTGCTATCTTTAGCCCAAACCATAGGGCGGATGGCCAAGACCAAAACCTCTTTTTTTTGTCAAAATTGTGGCACCCAATATCCAAAATGGATAGGACAGTGCTCTTCCTGCAAACAATGGAACACCATAGTTGAAGAAGTTGTACAAAAAGAAGAAAAACAAGTTTGGAGGACAAATTCCAATACATCAAAAAGGGTAAACGCTCCAGTAAAAGTTTCAGAGATTACCCAAGAGAAGGAACTACGGCTCAACACACACGATTCTGAGTTCAATAGGGTGTTGGGAGGAGGTCTTGTGCCTGGTTCCCTAACGCTGTTGGGAGGCGAACCAGGCATCGGCAAAAGTACGTTACTGCTCCAAATCGCCTTAAAATTGCCCTTTCAGACCTTATATGTTTCTGGCGAAGAAAGTGAAAGGCAAATCAAGATGCGGGCAGACCGCATTCTTCCCAAAAGTGAAAATTGTTATATACTTACAGAAACCAAGACCCAAAACATCTTCCAACAGATCTCCAATCTGGAACCGGACATGGTCGTCATTGATTCCATTCAAACCTTGCATACCAATCACATAGACTCTGGTGCCGGGAGTATTTCCCAAATTCGCGAGTGTACCGCGGAACTTATCAAATTTGCGAAGGAAACGCACACTCCAGTTATCCTGGTAGGTCACATTACTAAAGATGGTAATATCGCTGGGCCGAAAATATTGGAACATATGGTCGATACCGTGCTCCAGTTTGAAGGCGATCGGAATTATGTGTACCGCATACTTCGTTCCCTAAAAAACCGATTTGGATCTACTGCAGAATTGGGCATTTATGAAATGCAGGGCAGTGGATTGCGGGAAGTGAACAATCCGTCAGAAGTGTTGATTTCCAAAAATGAAGAAGACCTTAGTGGAACCGCTATCGCGGCAACTGTGGAAGGTATGCGTCCGCTTCTCATTGAAATACAAGCCCTTGTGAGCACAGCAGTATATGGTACACCGCAACGTTCGGCAACAGGATTCAATGCCAAACGACTCAATATGTTGCTGGCTGTTCTCGAAAAAAGGGCAGGTTTTAAGTTGGGGGCCAAAGATGTTTTTTTGAACATCACCGGTGGGATTTCAGTAGATGACCCGGCCATTGACCTTGCTGTGATGGCTTCCATTCTGTCCAGTAATGCAGATATTCCCATTGACAAAAGCGTCTGTTTCGCCGCAGAAGTAGGGCTTGCCGGGGAAATTCGTCCCGTACAGCGCGTAGACCAGCGGATTTTGGAAGCGGAAAAACTGGGATTTCAAACTATTTTCGTTGCCAAAAACAATACTATTGGACTAAAAAATCCGTCCATTCAAGTACGCCTAATTTCCAAAATTGAAGATATGGTGTCCCATTTGTTCGGCTAGGCGGACTAGGGTGCTGGATTGGGAATGGCGTTGTGGATTTCTTCAATACCGTCCAAAACCTCATCGGAAAGTTCTATATCCATACTTTCAATATTCTCCTTGAGCTGCTCCATTGTGGTGGCCCCAATAATATTGCTGGTCAGAAAAGGTCTTGTATTTACAAATGCCAAGGACATCTGAGCCAAACTCAATCCATGGGCCCTTGCCAGCTCACTGTATTTTCTGGTGGCTTCCACGGCAATGGGACCACTGTATCGCTTATAATTGGGGAACAAGGTTATTCGACCTTTACGTGGTTGGACCTCATCCAAATACTTACCGCTCAACACACCAAATCCCAAAGGAGAATATGCCAGTAATCCGATGCCTTCCCGTATGGAAACCTCAGAAAGTCCTACTTCAAATAATCGATTTAGCAAACTATATGGATTTTGTATCGTCAACATCCTGGGGAGACTTTGGTGCACCTTACTTTCCTCCAAAAAACGCATGGTACCCCAAGGCGTTTCGTTGGAAAGGCCAACATGCCTGATTTTTCCTTCTTGTATCAAATCCCTGAACGTCTCCAATACCTGATGGATGTTGTCTTCCCAGACATCCAAAGTATGGGCGTTGAATCCCCGTTGCCCAAAATAATTGGTATTTCGTTCCGGCCAATGCAATTGGAACAGGTCGATGTAATCCGTCTGTAGACGCTTCAAACTGCCCTCTACCGCCTTTATCAAGGATTCTTTGTTAAAACCTGTTGTCCTAATGTGTTTACTGAATTCGGCCCTTCCTGCAATTTTGGTCGCCAAGACCACACGGTCCCTGTTTCCTGTCTTTTTGAACCAATTCCCAATAAATTCTTCGGTCACGGCGTACAACTCTTTTTTGGCAGGTATAGGATACAGTTCCGCTGTATCAAAAAAGTTGATTCCCTGGTCCAGAGCATAATCCATTTGCTCATACGCTTCTTCTTCGCTGTTCTGCCTGCCAAAGGTCATCGTTCCCAAGCAAATCTTACTAACTCTGATACTGGTATGGGGAATTCGGGTATATTTCATCAGGTTGTTCGTTTGAAAGCCCCAAAAATAAGATATAGTTTTCGAAGACCTTTTAACCCAAGGTCATTTTTCCACTTCCAAAAGTATGGGGCAATGATCGCTGTGTTTGGCTTCCGAAAGAATTACAGAACGTTTCAGTCTGTCCTCCAAGGTGTTGGAAACCATGCCATAGTCCAAACGCCAACCTTTATTGTTGGCCCTGGCATTGGCCCTGTAACTCCACCAAGTATAGTTGTGCGGTTCTTTATTGAAATGTCTAAAACTGTCGATAAATCCGCTACCCATAAAATTTCCTATCCATTCACGTTCTACGGGCAAAAAACCAGAGACATTTTTGTTTCGTACCGGATCATGGATATCAATAGCTTCATGACAGATATTGTAAGCCCCGCACACAATTAAATTGGGCCTATCCTTTCTGAGCGCGTTGGCATACTTTTGAAAATCGGCCATATAGGTCAACTTATGTTCCAAGCGGTCCAAGTTGGAACCTGATGGCAGATACATGCTCATCACGGAAAGATCACCAAAGTCGGCCCTGATATTTCTGCCTTCACTGTCCATATATTCAATTCCAGTACCGTACTCTACATGGTCCGGTTCTTCTTTACAAAGCAATGCCACCCCACTGTATCCTTTTTTCTCGGCACTGAACCAATAATGATGGGGGTATCCTGATTTCTCAAACGCCCCAACATCTACCTGCTCCTTCAAAGCCTTGGTCTCTTGTAAACAGACAACATCGGGATTTACGGTCAATAACCAGTCAATAAAACCCTTGTTCAGAGCCGCTCGAATTCCGTTGACATTATACGATACTATGGTCATCTTAAATTTTTCACTAAAATAACCATTGTGTACTTTAAAACCATTTTTAAACCAACAAGGTAACTACCTTTATATTTTGGAACATTAATTGCTAAAACTTTGATGAAAATCTGGACCATGGAACGATTAGTAATAGCATTGGCCCTGTTCTGCTCCTATATAGCTTCAGGACAAGCCTATCCGGCCTTTAAGAACGACAACGAGGTGAAATTCAATATTGGATTATTTTTGGCCACCACCTCGATAGAAGGTTCTTACGAGTATTTCTTCAGTGAAGATACCAGTCTAGGGGGGACCGTGTATTTTGACAATGATGCCACTGACTTTAACGGAAATTTCGGTATTGGACCCAACTTCAGGGCCTATTTTGGGTACCAGCCCCGAAGTGGCTTTTTTGCGGAAGCATTTGGTCTCTATTATACTGGTGAAGAAGAGGTATCGGAGGATGAACTGGGACGGCAAAACAATGAATATAGTACCCTTGCACTGGGACTGGGGCTGGGCAATAAATGGGTAACGCGTAGTGAAAAGTTCAGTCTTGAGATATTTGCGGGTTTTGGCCGGAACATCAACCCAGAGGATTTTCAGGATACCTTTATGTACCGCGGTGGACTATCTGTTGGTTTCCGTTTTTAATCCCTACCTTTCTTCCTAGTTTTGACCATATGACAGCCTTACTACTAATTGATATTCAAAAGGGAATCCAAGAAACAGGCTATTATGGCGAGGAGCGCAACAATCCAAAAGCCGAAGAAAATTGTACCAAGATTCTGGAAACCTTTAGAGAAAGGAAATGGCCTATATTTCACGTGCAACATTGTTCAACAAACCCCGATTCGCCCCTTCACCCAAGTAAACCTTCACATGCGTTTTATGCAGGCGTGATACCAAAAAACGATGAGCCGGTCATTTCTAAAAATGTGAACAGTGCCTTTATCGGCACGGACCTTAAAGAACATTTGGAAAAAATGGGAATTCATGATGTGGTCATTACCGGTTTGACCACCGAGCACTGTATCTCCACCTCTACCCGAATGGCTTCCAATTTAGGATTCAACGTAACCCTTATTTCTGATGCCACAGCAGCTTTTTCCAAAAAAGGGATTGATGGAGAACCTATCTCCGCCGAAATGGTCCATAAGATTGAACTGGCCAATTTGAAAGACGAATTTGCTACCATATATACCACGGATATGCTCTTGCAGGAACTCTAACTATTTTGGTGTCGCATGAAACTTCCTACCATATTTTTTATCAGTCTTGCATTTATGACATCAGCTCTTAGCACCGCACAAGAAGAACCTCTAAAAGTAGGAGTGGCAGGTCTCACCCATACCCACGTACATTGGATTTTGGGCAGGGAAGATATTGGCGATATTGAAATTGTGGGCATTGCCGAACCAAATCGCGATTTGGCACAACGCTATGCCGAGCAGCATGGATTTTCCATGGATTTGGTTTACAATTCCTTGGAGGAAATGATAAGGAAATCAAAACCTGGAGCAGTGACCGCTTTTGGAACCATTTATGACCATTTACAAGTGGTGCAAACGTGTGCCCCCAAGGGCATTCATGTCATGGTGGAAAAACCCTTGGCCGTGAATCTAGACCATGCCGAGAAAATGAAAGCACTTGCCGAAAAGCACGGTATTCATTTGCTGACCAATTATGAGACGACCTGGTATCCCACCAATCATAAAGCCAAAAAATACTTGGAAGAAGGAAAAATAGGAAAACTTAGAAAAGTTATTGTTCGCGATGGACACAAAGGACCTGTAAAGTTGGACATCAACCAAGAATTTCTGGATTGGTTACTGGACCCCAAAGCCAATGGTGGAGGAGCTATAACCGATTTTGGTTGTTATGGCGCCAATCTCGCCACCTGGTTAATGGAGGGAAAACGTCCCAATTCGGTAACGGCGATCACACAGCAACTCCAACCGGAAAACAATCCTAAGGTAGATGATGAAGCCACGATTATTTTGACCTATGATACCCTTTTGGTCCTTGTTCAAGCTTCATGGAACTGGCCCATTGGCAGAAAGGACATGGAACTTCATGGTCTGACGGGTACCATTTATGCAGACAATCGAAACAATCTCAGAATACGAATAGCCCAAGGGTACGATGGATTCGAGGAAGAAACCCATACCCTATCTGAACGAAAAGCACCCTGGAACGATCCATTTTCCCTGCTTGCCGCTGTCGTGAATGAAAAGATAAGCTTGCCATCCAACAGCCTTTCATCCCTGGAAAACAACCTGGTGGTCATGGAAATTTTAGATGCTGCTCGAGAAAGTGCCAAAACGGGAAGAACCATTCAATTGAAAAAATAACTGTAGAACAATATAATGCCCACACCAAGTCGTACCTCATTCAAATATTTTTTAGTACTAGTTCCTTTTTTCCTTTGTCTTAAGGGAACTGCCCAAGAAATTAAACGAGACTCGATTACCCAACTGGATGAAATTGTGCTGACCGAAAATTTGGAAACCAAAAAAGCCACCGGAATTACGGCATCTTCGACGGTAAATACCCAAACCTTTGAAAAATTCAATCCGGTGGACGTTCCCAATGTACTCAATCAAATTTCGGGCGTGTATCTCCTTTCAGGAGCTCTAAATACCAACCGGATCACAATACGAGGTGTGGGAGCGAGAACCCCTTTTGGAACGGACAAGCTCCGATTGTATTTTAATGGAATCCCTGTGACCAATGGAACGGGCTTTTCCACCATTGAAGCGTTTGACCTGGAAAATTTAGGCTCCATAGAGGTGATCAAAGGACCAAAAGGTACTGCCTTTGGGTCCAATCTGGGGGGTTCCATTTTACTCAACACCCAATCAGATTCGGAAAATAGGACCCGGATAAGCAATCGTTTCACTGCGGGCTCTTATAATATGTGGAAGGACAATCTTCTTTTCAGCCACAATGAAAAAAAATTCAGCCTCAGCCTAAGCTACAATCATTTGGAAACGGATGGATTCCGACAAAACAATCGCTTTGTGCGGGATGGAGTGTTGCTCAACTCTAATTTCAATCTTGGTTCCAAGAGTAATTTGGGGATTTTGGTGAATTATATCGATTACAACGCCCAAATTCCTAGTACCTTGAACCAAACCGATTTTGAGGAAGACCCAAGACGTGCTGCTGCCAATTGGTTGGCGGCAAGGGGTGGTGAGGACAATCGGTACACCCTTGCCGGATTGTACCACAGCTATGATTTTACCGAAAATCTATCAAATACCACCAGTGTTTTTTATACCTATTTGGACCATGATGAACCAAGACCGTTTAATATTTTAGAAGAGATCACCAACGGATTTGGGGCCAGAAGTGTCTTTCAGGGGAAATGGGGCGATGCCCAGTACAGCATGGGAGGTGAGCTTTACAAGGATGAATACGAATGGTCCACGTTCAGGAATTTATTTCGGGACAACAATGGAAATGGAAGTCTTCGCGGTGATCAAATCAGTGATAACAAAGAATTCAGGACGCAGTTAAACTTGTTTGGTACGTTCACATATGCTTTTTCTGAAAAATTTTCTGCGCAATTGGGGCTTTCCTTCAACCAAACTGAATATGATTTTAGGGAACTTTTTAATACGGGGGATGCCAATACTTCAGCGGAACGTGACTTTGACCCAGTGTTGCTGCCCAGTGCTGGACTGCAATATCGATTTTCTAATGGCCGAATTTACGCCAACGTCAGCCGAGGTTTTTCCAATCCCAGTCTGGAAGAAACCTTGACCCCGGATGGTATCATCAATCCGGATATAGAACAGGAGAAGGGCACTAGCTATGAATTGGGCACCCAATTGGTGTTTCTAAAGAAACGTTTGTTCCTAAATCTTACCGGATATCGCATGAACATCAACAACCTTTTGGTAGCAGAAAGAGTGGGCGAGGACCAATTTATTGGTAGAAATGCTGGGGAGACCCGTCATCAAGGTTTGGAAATAGATATGAAGTACGCCTGGAACCCATCTTTGGAACTACTGATTTCCCCCTACCTGGGCTACAGTTTTAGTGACCATAGCTTTGTGGACTTTGTGGATGGCGACGATGACTTTTCCGGTAATCCACTTACTGGGGTCCCGCGTCATCGTATCAGTTCTGGAATCGATTTTAGGCATACTAGCGGAATACGTCTTAATCTTACCCATCAGTTCGTAGATGAAATTCCACTTACCGATGCCAATACCCTGCGCAGCGAATCCTTCAACGTCTTCAATGCCAGACTGAACTATCGGACACAAATCTCCCAAAATTTTACACTTGGAGTGAATGCTGGGGTGAACAATCTTTTTAACACCCGTTATGCACAAAGTGTTTTGATCAATGCAGTGGGTTTTGGGGGTGCGTTGCCCCGCTTTTTTTATCCGGGCAACAACATCAATTATTATGGCGGAGTACGTGTAGGATATGTTTTTTGAACCAAGTGAAACTATCCCTGGCATTTTTAATACCTAATCAATTATATTTAAACGAATAAATAGAATAAACCAATTATTGGATTGGCCAACAGGGAATGAAAAAGAACAACTACATATTTGGCTATGGTTCCTTAATAGAGAAAGAATCTAGAATGCGTACTACACCAGATGCCAAAATTGCACATCCCGTGATCGTTACAGGTTTTCTGAGAGGATGGTTTGCAAGAACTGGGGCACATACCCTTTCCACAACATTTTTGGGTTGTATCCGCGATAAAGCGTCTTTGGTAAACGGGGTTGTTTATAAAGTTTCAGCCGCTGAACTTCCCTCTATTGACCAGCGAGAAAGTGGTTATACCCGGGAGTTGATCCCCCATGATAAGCTAGAGTTTTTATCTGACTTTAATGATGCAGATAGTGCGTTTTGGGTATACACCAACTCGTTTGAAAATAGGGATGAACTGGAGAACTATTTTCCGGACAAGAATTTTCCCATTGTACAGTCCTATGTGGATATCTGCATCAACGGATGCTTAGAAATTGAGCAGGCTTTTGAAAAGGCCAGGTCCATGGAGTTCACCAAGATGTTCATACAATCGACCCAGCATTGGAATACATTTTGGGCGAATGACAGAATCTACCCCAGACGTCCCTTTATCCACCAACCCAACGCCAATACAATAGACAACTACCTAAAAACCTTTTTGGTCAACAAGACCTTGTTCGACCAAATATATATTGAATAACCATGGAAGAATACCTCACAGTAGAAACCTTGGTCGTTATCCTATCCGCAATAGCAGCATTGCTCAGTTTTGGATGGGCCGTCCAGTGGCGTTTTTACAAAATATCAAAGGAAAATTTGATAAGTAATCATAATGAGGAACTCAAAAAACTTGAGAATTTACACCAAGAGAAGTTTCTCGACCTGAAACAGGAGCAAATCAATGCCAAAAGGGATTTGGAGGATTCCTTAAGGAAAGACTATGAGCTCAAGTCCATGGAAGTGGATAGAAAGAGTGATATTCCCCTCATACAGGAATCCAAAACGGTCTATGTAAAGTACCTGCATATAAAAAGCGAGAAAGACGAACCGGTATACACACGTTACAGCGAGAGATTGGAAGAGGACATCGCAGTTCACAGTGAATACCACTACTACCGCTTCAATAAATACAACCAAAAAAACAATGCCATCAAATTATCCGACCGATCTAGTGGAATTGTTGATCAAAATATTCTTTACCCTTGGAAAAAACTGACCTTTACAGACCTGCCCAGTAAAAAGCTGAAAGGATTTATCTCCCAGAATGTAGATAGCAACGATTGTTATTTTTCGGCCACCACCTACTACAACGGATTTTGTGAAGGCAACGAGGACATCGGCACCAAAATGGAAATGGATACCTTAGAGGCTAGAATCGTAGCCGATTTCTCTTCCATTGTGGGTCTCGACAAACTGTTCATAAAAGAACCGGATGCCTACAAATTTGAACTGGACGGTACCCGGACCCAGCTTCTGGGTCTAGAGAAAATGGCGCAGGGAGTGTATCATTTGGTGGCCTACAACCTGAAAAAAGATGAATCCCTTTTTTTGGATTTCCATGTGGATTGGGAGTATTTGAGCAAATAGCTTGAATAGACTTTACATTAGCGGTATATGCATAAATCAAAAAATTGATGAAGTTAATACAGATACTTTCATTGGCCGTACTTATTATTTTTAACATGAGCTGTAACCGAGCCCAGCCAATCAATTCGAATACATCAAAAGGTCAAACGGTTGATGTTCATTTGGAGAAAAAGGCAATTCTGGAAACCTTGAACAACGAGACCAAGGCAGCTTTTCAACGTGACTATGCCAGCTGGCAGGACAAGTGGGTACACGACCCCTACATCTCAAAAGTGTATATCGACTATGCGGACAGCACTTTTTCGGAATCTGTGGGGTGGCGGGAAATAAGTCAGTTTGTAAAAACATTTATAGAAGAACATCCCGAACCTGAACCGCTTCCCAAGATGTTGGATAGTATTGATGTTCGCCTTTATGGAAATGGCGCTTGGGTGACCTACGAACTCCAAGATTCCCTTCGCGGGCGAAAACGAGAGACCCGTCTTATGGAAAAAGTGGATGGACAATGGAAAATTGCAGGCATGCAGACCACCATTTATGGATTTGGAAAAATCGAAAATTAAGTTTTAATGTTAGTCATTATCTTGACAAAATATCTTTTTGCCAGTAAAAACCTTACGAATGAGCCCTTTTAAAAACAAAATGAGCATTCAACAGCAGTACAACCTGATTCTTTGCCTACTTCTTTGTTCCTGCGGTGGTGGAAAATACACCTATCTTTTTGATGCCGGAAAACAGCTGGATTTTAGTGAGGGCAAATGGTTGCTCAACCGAACGGAATCCAACTCCAAAGTATTCGATAGCGAATTATATGAAGCCTCCTATGCAGGATTTAAAGAAATTTTGGGCGATGGGCTGGTTGATATGAACACCATTAGGACCACCAAACTGCTCGCCCCAAAAATTGGATTTGAACTAACTCCGGAAGAACTCGGCAAACTTCAGCAGGACTCGGACTGTGATTATCTCATCAATGTTCGCGGGAATGTGGTGAGCAACGGAGCGGGTTCGCTTGCTTTTGATTCCGGTAACGGGTATTACAGCGCAAGCAACCAATCCTCGGTATCCATTATGATTTATGACCTCAACGCGAAAACGGTCATTTCCTCATCCAAGGTGGTTGGAAAAGCAACTGCTGAAAACTCCCATTTTGACAATGGAAATGGTGTGCCCAGCATCAACTCCAGTGCCGAGACCTTGATGGTGAGCGGTGCAAAAAAATTGATAGGCCAATATGAAAAGAATCGGTTGGACTGACTTTTGGTCTTAAAAAAACTCAAGGGGCCAATACGTCCTCCAACCCTTTTAGCAATTCTACAGCGTCCTGCACCTCTCTTGGGCTAAAAACATCTTCTTGCAGGAAGTG
>NZ_CAKZYF010000179.1 GCF_937884665.1 uncultured Allomuricauda sp.
AGAGTCTTTCTATAGGCCTAAACTCTAAAGCTAGTTCATTCTAAATTTATTTTGAATGTCTTAAAATTGATTTCTGCCTGAACAGAACGACACTACATTTTATCGAATAAAGCACTTTGGAGCAATTATGTAAAAGAACAATGAAAAATCTAATTTCCATCGGATGATTTTTTCTCCACTGTTTCACCAGCCCATAAAAGAATCCAAAATGAAAAACGATCAAATATGGAACACTGAATGGGTTTCAGCATCCCAAAAATCCATTCTTGGCTTAGCTAGGGAGGCGAACTTTCTGGTTTAGTCAAATGAAATAGGCTCGGTCAATGCTTTAAGTATCTCTTCGTCTCCTTCAAACTGTTTTTCAAAATTGTAAGGAACCCTTTTGTAGGGATTATATCCCAAATCAATAAACTTTTGCTGAGCTTTCACCTCGACAAATCGATACAATCGAAACGGTTGGGTGTCTGGATGGTCATTCAAATAGCTTTTAAGGCTCGGGGTGATTTCCTGTCGAATACCCAACGCAGCCAGCATGGCGTCCCGGGTAACTTCATCATAGCCAGGCGCTTTTTCCAAATCCCTTGTTTTACTTTCCGAAAATACCCAATTTGTGGTAAGCGCCTGCCACGTGGGCAATCCCTTTTCCTTATAAAGCGTTTCAATATCATCCATATTATCCGAAGGATAATACATTCCCATCGATTAGATTGCCCCATCCTGGAAAATCTTACTGGCCAGCAATACGAACGCTCCGTCCCGCGTGCGATTTGTGATGATATAGATGGAATCGTTCAAGCGCTTTTCTATGAATACCGTATCCACCCTAGCAGGATAAGGGCTTTCCGCTTCTTGAACCTCTTGGTAAATCATAAACTCTTTCAGTTCCGTGATTTTTTGTTTGTCACCCTCTAGGCTATAGGCATACCAGGTACTGTTTTCCTGGCCCTGAACGGAAATTGCCATAAAAAGACAAATGGATAAAGTGGTTGAAAAATTTTTAAGTGTTGGCATTTGTTTGGTTTATGGTAAGTAAGATAGCATTTATAGCGGTCTCATTTTTAATTTCTGTGCAGACCAACAGTTTTCATGTACAATTGGCATACATGGGGAGATTACACCAATAATTGAATAAGCAGAAGGTGACCCAAAATCCTTACAACCTTTAGGGGCGGACATAGGTGCAGAAAGGTTTTGGGTACGTTTTTCGAATCTTTTAATGCCATGTCAACCGTTCTGTTATCACATCGCTTATGTTTTTTTCTATGCACATAAGGTCATTTCTTGGTTTCTGCTGAAAATGTGTGGTCAAGTAAAAGATATACTTTTAAAAAGATGTGGGAAATCCGCAAAGAATATCCTTCGCCAATGCGATGATAGTTGTTAAAAAGGGATAACTTGGGCACATAAATCATTTGTGAAAAACACCAAGAATATCGGTTGACCATTCCATCGTTTTTATGAACTTACTTTACACAACCAAGCAAAAACCAAATATGAAATTCTTAAAGTTACTGTCCGTTTTCCTTTTAGTACTTATTTTTTCGGGCTGCTCCGTCACGAAGTATCAAAAGAAAGGAATTGTAAAACCAGCATCGTTTGACACGGAAGTAGATTTTACGACCGTAAAGACGGTGCCCCTGATTCCTTGTACCATAAATGGGACACCCAAAAATTTTCTTTTCGACACAGGCGCGCAATTCTCTATAATCCAAAGGGATTCCGTAATGGGCGCATCGGTTTCCATCAGCGGAGCATCCAACAGAAGCATAGATGCAGGAAGTGAAGTGGTGGAATCTTTTAAAATTGGTGAGGTGGAGTTCAAGGGCACCTTTGCGACCAATACGGATATGATTGGCTTAAAAGAACAAATTCCAAATTTTGGAGGGCTCATTGGAACACCAATTATCAATAAAGCGAATTGGTTGATCGATTATCCCAAGAAAAAACTCCGTATTTCAAACCAAAACTTAGCAAATGATACTTTTAAAACCATCAAAATAAAAAGAAAAAAAGGTTCTTCCTACACGAACATTTCAATTAATGGGGTGGAACACGAAGTTATAATCGATTTTGGTTCGTCATCTGAATTCAGCTTGCCCCAAGGGTCCAAACTTGCCAAACAACTCCTGGCACAATATACATTCAAGGATAAAGAAAGAGATAAGTATACCATTGGCGGACTTCAGACCATAACGGAAAAAGTAGGGACTCTTCCTACTGTAAAATTGGGGTCACTTGAGTTTGAAGATGTGAGCGTAAAAATCAATGTTCAAAGTCAACCCAGAATCGGAATAAGTTTTTTTAAAGAGTACATCATCTATATCGACAATCAAAACAAAACCTATAAAGTTAAAAGTTAAGGAACAAAAGAACTGTTTGCAGTACCATTTTAAACGTATGGCGACCGTTATCTCAAAACATGACGACTGACCAAAAACAGAAAATTTGTTTCAAAGCTTTTTCTACAGGATTGTATCTTTCCGCTCGAAGAGCTATCCAACGATTCAGTAATTTATTTTTGAGCGGGCATTGTCCAAATAGCCGGCTTATGAAAAGATTACCGCGAAGATAATTCTGGAAGATTTGACGCAACTTTTTGTCCCTATGGGACATCTTTAAAGCGTAACCAATATGTAAATTTTGATGAAAAAAAAGATTTTTATGTTATTAGTAGCTTTAGTGTGCATTGCTATAAGCTGCAATAATGACGACGATGCCCAATTGCAATTTGAATCAACTGCCGTGATTTCAGGACTTGATGCGACGCTTTGCGGTTGCTGTGGAGGATGGATAATTACCATTGATGGGCAAGATTTCATTAATCGATTCTCTGAATTGCCCCAAGGGGCCAATATTGATTTACAGAACGAGAATTTTCCCTTAAACGTTCAGTTGAATTGGTCTGAATCTGAAGAGTTTTGTGGCAATGGAGTCAGGATTGAATCGATTGATTTGGTCCAATAGAAGGCCACTGTCTATTGCCGCATATCAGATTTTCCTGGAATTTACGCCCTCCAAACCGTACGCTTCCTTAGGAACGTATCCTTCGGTTAAAACGGACCCCGCAATTCTGTATCTTGAATCGGAATAAATTAGCCCTTACTGCGGTGTCAGGGCTGTTGAATTGTTCTATAAAAATGATACACTAGTGTTGAGCGGTTTCTATATTCACGAGTATTATGCAATGATTATGATAGTCATTGCCGTATCGACTATAATTATTATAATGGGACGTCAAATAGAATTGTGCGTTCTTAGGTGAAATCAGATCATGAACCTTAACCCTAAACCCGGAGACTGTGCCTTTTAGCTACAAACGCAACCTATCCACCATCTAACAACCATGGCAATAAAGTATGATAAAATAGGTGTTGATTACAATTTGACACGAAAGGCAGACCCTTATTTGACCGAGCGACTGTTCCACCATTTACGGCCCACCCCTGCCGGAACTTATTTGGACGTTGGCTGCGGTACGGGCAATTATACCCATGAATTTGCGAAAAAAGGGTTCGATTTTATCGGTGTTGACCCTTCCCGGTCAATGTTAGAAAAGGCAAAGCTTAAGAACCCCAGCGTACTTTGGAAATTAGGTTCTGCAGAAAACATAGGACTTCCCAAATCCAGCGTGGATGGCATCATCGGTTTCTTGACCTTACATCATTGGGCCAACTTGGAAATGGGATTTTCAGAACTGTACAAAGTTCTGAAAGCTGGTGGACGCTTTGTATTTTTCACAGCCACCCCCAGACAAATGAAAGGCTATTGGTTAAATCACTATTTTCCAAAAATGTTATCGGATTCCATAATCCAAATGCCAACTTTGGAAAAGATAAAAACCATTATGTCAGTTTGTGGTTTTGTTTCTCCCCAGACGCATAAATACGCTGTTCAACCTGATTTGGAAGACCAGTTTCTATATTGCGGTAAGCTAAATCCCAAACTGTATTTTGACCCAAAGATCAGAAAAGGTATTTCTTCATTTTCGTCCTTGTCAACTAGAAAGGAAGTGCGCGAAGGATTATTGGAGTTACAAAGGGACGTGAACAGCGGTAAAATCAAAAATGTCATGAAAACCTATGAGAATGATTTGGGAGACTATCTTTTCATCACGGGTGAAAAACCAGTTGCTAATAATGTATGATCGTTCCAGTGCTCTCGCACTATTATCTTCTCTTTACCAAACCTATTAGCCGTTTAAAACCACTTAAATGGAAGTAAAGACCCTTGAAGGAATAGAGACAAAACAACTGTTGGAGGTATTCAATGCTGCTTTTTCCGACTATTTTGTTCCTTTTCAATTGACCGAAGCCCTATTGATAGCTAAGATGAAAGCGGACAAAGTAGACCTCAGCATATCAGTTGGGGCGTTTGATAATAATACCTTAGTGGCCTTTGTTCTACATGGATTTGATGTGGTAGACCGCAAAATGCAGGTCTACAATGCGGGCACGGGGGTTGTCCCGGAGAAGAGAGGCAACGGATTGACGCAAAAGTTATATCGTTTTGTATTGCCCCTCTTGGAACATAAGGGAATCGATAGTATTGTGCTTGAGGTAATTGACAAAAACGTTCAAGCTATAAAATCGTACTCAAAAATAGGTTTTGTCGCCCGTAGAAAACTAGTCTGCTATAAAGGAGATCACAGAATACAAAAGACAAATCAGGATATACAAATCAAAGAACTGCAATACATTCCATGGGCACCATTAGAGTCTTTTTGGGACCTACAGCCCACCTGGCAAAACTCCAAACATGTGTTGAAGGCAATGCTGCAAGACCATATTGCTTTGGGAGCTTATTCCAAGGCCCAATTGACAGGTTACATTATCTTCAACCCTCTTACTAAGCGAATACAACAAATTGCCGTGGACAAAGACTTCCGAAGAATGGGAATTGCTTCTACCTTAGTTGCCGAATTGACTAAAAAATATGGAAAAACACTATCGGTCATCAATGTAGATAAAGCGTTTAAAGGCACCAATCAGTTTTTTAATGCCCTAGGGTTTAAAAATTATGTGGAACAACTGGAGATGGTGTTGAACATAAACTAGGACCACTAAGAAAATAGGTTTCAACCATAAACTAAAAAGAGGATGAACGGATATGGAAAACAAGGTTTGGATAGCAATGAATGGAAATCCCAAGCTCGATTACGGGTATTGACCAAAACCAGTTCCAGAAATCCGTAAATTAGAAATCCAACAGTTCTGTTGTGATACCTATAGATTCAATAGAGCTATTGTTCTCTTTTAAGTATTCATTAAATAGCTATACTAATTGCATACATTCAAAAACAGCATGAAAAAAGCATATCTCCTGGGATTACTATGGGTCTGGCCCTTCTTAATAAGTGCCCAAACCGCTGAAAGAAATAAAAACGTGAGTACAAACAGTGTTGAAAATGCAGTACAATTTAGAATTGCGCGACCCACAAACCAATTAGATAAAATCAAAACCTTTTACACACAGGCCCTAGGGATGCGCGTTTTAGGCTCGTTCACAGGTCACTCGGGTTATAGCGGTGTGATGTTGGGCATGCCAAATGGGCAATATCACTTGGAATTCACGCAGCACGATGAACAGAAAGAATTACCGCCCCCGACCAAGGAAAATTTGCTCGTGCTCTACTTTGACACGCCTGAAAAATATAAAGCGGCCAATAAAAGAATACAGGCGTTGGGGATACGCCCCATAGAACCTGAAAATCCCTACTGGGAAGGCAAAAGTATGACCTACGAAGACCCGGATTCTTGGAGAATCGTTTTGTTCAACGGGGTCTACAGAACAGATTGAGCACCTACCCTGTAACACCAAAGAGCACTTAAGTTCCAAACTAGGCTTTTATTCTTTCAGTGCGTATCTTTGCTTCGTGGAAAAGGACAAAAAACTCATTTTATTTGACGGGGTCTGTAACCTATGCAACGGGGCTATCCGGTTTATCATCAAACGGGATAAGACGGATACGTTCCGTTATGCAGCCCTACAAAGTGAGATTGGGGAACAGCTTATCCAAGAACGGGGCATTAATACTTCAAAAATAGATTCCATCATCCTCATTGAGCCTGGGGTAGCCTATTTCACCAAATCAGATGCCGCCCTTCGTATTGGGCAGAACTTTGGTGGACTTTGGAAAGTCCTGGCCATTTTTACCTGGATACCAAGACCCATTAGAGATGGCGTTTATGATTTTGTTGCACGAAACAGATATAAATGGTTCGGTCGGAAAGATGCCTGTATGATCCCCACTCCCGAACTGCAAGCCAAGTTTTTGGGTTGACTCAACCAACACGCCATTTACCTAATTCAAAAGTAGGTTTTCATCATTCTTTATTTCAAGAATCTTTATTCAGCATTAGGTTTGGATTGAACATCTAAATCCAACTCCCATGAAAAAGCTGATTCTTCTTCTCTTTACAATACCCCTTATAGCCTGGGGCAACGAAAAAACCACTCCCTCCCAAATAAAGGAAGTGACCGTATACTTAAACGGGGCACAAATTCATAGAAAGGCAAAAATTACATTAAAAACAGGGACAAACGAATTTTTGTTCCCCGGTCTTTCCCCAAAAATTGATGAAAGCAGCATTCAAATTTCCGGTTTGCGCTCGGCCTCTATCCTATCCATGGCTTATGACCTGAATTTTTTGAATGAACTCAAAGGCAATCCGCAGGTGCAACAATGGGAAGAACAAGTAATGACCCTCAAGCACAAAATTGCCATGTACCAAAATCTTATCCTCGGTCTGGAAGAAGAGGAAAAGATAATCACTACCAATCGCACCATTGGTTCAGAGACCCAAGCCCTAAACTTAAGCCAAGTAAAAGAAATTGGGACCTACTACCGGGAACGCATTACTGCCATCAAAAATGAAATTTTTGACACCAACCTAAAAATAAACAAAGCCAATCTGGAAATAACCAAGCTAAAAAAACAGATACAAGAAATCAATAATGACGGCGAAACCGAGCAAGGTCAGCTCAAGTTGGTCTTCGATGCCCCAGTGCCAATGAACTTGGAACTTTCCATTTCCTACCTAGTAGCGGACGCGGGATGGATTCCCAACTACGATATTAAATCTGAAAAGTTGGACGCCCCCATCCAATTGGCATATAAGGCCCATGTATACCAGAAAACAGGGAACACTTGGGAGAATGTTAAAATAACCCTATCCACAGGAAATCCAAATGTAAATGTGAACAAACCCATTTTGGGAACACACTATCTCAACTTTGTCCACAGTAGCTCCAGTAATCAGCGTGTTGTTTCCAAAAAGAACAGATATCCCTACAATCCCGGTGTGAGCAAGGTCACAGGAACAGTTGTGGACCAAACAGGATATCCACTTCCAGGGGCCAATGTGGTCATAAAAGGCACCGACAAAGGCACCCAAACCGATTTTGATGGAAATTTTTCGCTCGAGGTCGTTCCCAGTGGAAGAGCGCTTGTAGTTTCTTACATTGGATTTCAAAGCGAAGAAATTCCCATTTATGCTTCAATCATGAACGTTCAATTGGAAGAGGATATTTCCGCTTTGGAGGAGGTGGTTGTTGTGGGATATGGTGAAGATGCCTTTGGTTCAAGCGGCAATTTACGCGTTAGGGGATACTCCAAAACACCCAAAGTACAGCCACCGCTTTACATCATTGACGGTGTTCCTGTTAAGAGCTATTCCGAAGGAGACTTGGACGAAAGTGAAATCCAAAGTATGGAAGTTCTCAATGGAGATGAAGCACTAGCCGTATATGGAAATCGCGGATCTCATGGAATTGTGGTCATCACCACACGACAAAATACCGTAGTGGACGATTTGACGAATACTAAATTCAATATCAGCAAGCCCTATTCCATAACTTCGGACGGAGATATTACGGCGATTCTAATCGATGCCCATCAACTCCCGGCAACCTATGAATATTTCGCAGCGCCAATCATTAATGAGAATGTGTTTCTAACCGCCACTTTAAAGGACTGGGAAAAACTACGGTTGTTACCCGGAGAAGCCAATGTGTATTACGAAGGCGGTTATGCCGGAAAGACCACTTTGGACCCTTTTATCCTGAAAAAAGAGATGGTATTGTCCTTGGGTATCGACCCCAATGTTACCGTTAGCCGAAAACAGCGGCGTAACTTTAAAAGCAAATCCTTTACTGGCGGCAGCCGTATCATGAACCGCACCTATGATCTTGAAGTGAAAAACAATAAGACCACTGCTGTGAAATTAAAGTTGATGGATCGTATTCCGCTTTCCCAAAATAAGGAAATCAAAGTAAGTGATATTAATCCAGGAGAAGCTAACTACAATGTGAAGACCGGTCTTTTGACCTGGGAGATGAACTTAAAGAGTAAGGCGATACAAAACGAAGACTTTTCGTTCGCGGTGAAATATCCTAAAGGACGCTCCATCTCACTCTGAAAAATACAAAAAACAGTTCCCCAATGTCCATTTTGTGGCAATGGGGATTTTTTTGTGATAATAATTAACGGAAATTAAGAGTATTCCTGAGGCTTTAACTAGGGTCTGGCACTGAATTTGTGGCTTAGTTAGTGTGTTTCCCATGTTTTGAGCGCTTTTAAACCCCATAAAAGGAAATATTGAATAAACGTTTATCATTTTACTAACAAAATCAAAATTGAAATGAAAAAGGTAATGCTACTCTTATTGATGTCACTATCCCTAGTGGCTTTCGCCCAAAAGGGCGGTACAAACGACATTTTGTTCACCAAATCTGGTGAAATCATTCAAGGCAAGGTGATGAAGGTCACTTCTTCTACCATTAGCTTTAGTTATCCAGGAGAGACCTTGGTCAATGAAATTGCTGCTTCCAATCTCCAAAAAATTGTCTTTTCCAGCGGAAGGACTCAAAACTTTGGTGGTGCTTCTTCAGGAACTGCTGTGAAAACACCTGTATCCCCAGGTGCTCAAACCGCACAAGAACCCTTGACCACGACCATCCCCAAAGAAGAGATTTATCTGGGACCTGAAGATGATACCGCAGTTGTCAACAATAACAGGCTAGCTGTTACGCCAATGACCTTCAAAATAAATGGACAATACAGCAAGGAGATTTCAGGTCAAGCCACAAAGTTTGCCACGGACTACCTATCCCGAAAAAATCAATCCCTTCCCATAGAAGTTCAGGAAATGGGGATTACCATCAGAAAATTGGTCGATGGAGGTATTGGGTTTCAACAGTTATCCCAAACTACAGTCCAGAAACTTCAAAATGTGCTAGGGTCCGAATATTTGGTCATGATCGAAATAACAGAAACCAATCAAAAAGCAGAGACCCCGAAAGCTGACACTGGTTTCTTCGATGTTCAAAAAGAAAAAGCCAGTAGTTCTGATTCAAATCAACGTTATGACATTGAGGTGATTTTATATGGGAATGGCGGTGCAGAAAAATATTCAGCGAAATTTTCCAATGAACGTTCCTTTAATTCCTCTAACGGAAGTAGTTCAAAGAGTGATTGGAAAATGGCCATGCAATATGTTTTAGACCAGATTTTGACTTCGGGAAGCTTGTAAGAATAGAAAGAATAACGAAGGGCGGCTTTTGAAAAGCTGCCCTTTTTTCTACGTTTCAAATCGCTAAGGTTGAAAGGCGAATACAGGGGCTCTTGAAAAGTATGTCAATAAAAGCTCATTTTAGATTGTTCAAAATAAAATCCAACGTTGTGTTGGTATTTTGATTTTTGGCAAACGATGCGGTCCTATGCGTAATCGGATGGGCCAGACCTTGTTCCATAAAGTAGTTGATAATCGGCTCATCTTCAATGGCCACTTTTCCTGAAAGCAATAAGTCCAGACTTTCCCCCTTCTGAAACTTTCTATAAATTTTTCGCAGACCGCTCAAGTAAAGCCTATCTTTTGTGAAACCGCCACCGCGATGTACACGTAAAGTGATTCCAAAGGCCTCATTCCGGTTCAATTTGTACTGTCCATGAATCAAATCAAAAGTGTCGGCGAAAGTATAGCCTTTTATCAAACTATCAGCTGCCAATACCCGGTATGCCAATTCCTTGAGTCGCTTTAAGGTCAAGGCCCCTCCCATATACTCGCTAAAGACCGCTAAACCTTCCTGGGTCTCCACATTTTTGGGAAATCCATTGGAAAAAATCCGCAATGGCTGTTGTAAACCGTTATGGGTAGTTACCAAGTGAACCCCAATTTCATGGTTCCCCAAAGTAAGCAACTGATTTTTGCTGAACCTGATATTCTTTTTTATCAATAGTGCCCGTTCGCTGTTACTGACCATGGCCTCTGCTGCCATATTGTGGGAAAACTTGACTTTCAGTGGAAAGTCATAAGCCTGGGCAAAAGCTTCAAAATAAGCCTGCGCTTCCTTGGTGCTGTACACTTTTTCCATTTCTGGATTTGGGGGCTCATCCGCGAAGTGAAGAATAAAACGGGCATTCTGTACATCTTTTTCGGTCGGGGTGCCATAGACCCTGAGGGAATTGTAGTGAAAGTCCTTCCCGGTACCGATGGTTTCTATGCACTGTATCATATTGGCATAGAAGTATATCACATCCTGATAGAATTTACGAATGAGGTCATCTTCGATACGCTCCAGTCTTTGGGAAAAAAAAAGACGATGTAGTTTATAAGGGTTGAACTTTAATTTGGGATATTTAAATCTTGGCGCAGCCGTGAATTTGGAAGCAAAAAAACGCTGTTTTTCCTTTTCTATGTTCAAAGGATTGATGTAACTCAACAGCTCTATACGTCGAACCAGCCTATCCAGATTGGCATCTATTTCAAACACCTTGGCGTATTGTTTTTCCAGTTGCTGTATGTCATGGGTCTTTATCATTCAAATGCCGCTTCAAACTCCTGGACCATTTCTGGAATTATTCTTTTTAGTTGTTCTTCCACCGAACGCACCACTTCTGGAAAAACGACTCCTGTATGCTCATCGCAATATACTTTGGATATTTCCGTGGCCAATACCAGTGTATTTCTAAAATTTTGACTTAGGTATTTTAAAAAAAAACCGTTTCCCTGAAACGTATCGTTGATTTTTGAGGAGTTTTTTATTCCGTTGGGCAAATGTAGGGTTCCTAATTTTTTGGACCAACTTTCCGCGAATTTCCCAAATCTTTTTTGATCAATGTTGGCTGTTCCCAAATTCCATACCGGAACTTTCCGCTCCCAGCGCTTCCAATTGTAACTGTGCATATCAAAAACCAGAACGTGCCCAAAATCCTTTTCCAATTTCTTCACAAGTGCATGCACCACTCTGTAAAAATTGGTGTGCTTTGCCAGACTTTTTTTCCGTTCTGCATCAGATAAGGGATGTTTCCAAAGTACTTTTCCCCAGGCATCTTTATAAATTGCGGTTTCAGGAGCGCGATTCAGGTCGTATTCAAAACGGCTGTCACGACCGGCTATGACAATCGGAAATGTTCGTACCATTTCCTTCGTACACGGATCTTCTTCGTACCAGCGCTCGTATTCCGTGTGGGTACAATTTTCCCAAAGTGAGCTTCGAAACTGATGGCCATCGTGAACGGCGCCACAGACAAAGGGAACGTATTTTTCTATTTTTAAGCTAAAGGAATAATCAGACGAAACCGCCTCAAAGCAGTTCCCGTAATCTATCTTTTCGAGAATTTCATCAATAGAAAGTTTATGCATTTTCAACCTCGCTTCGTAATCTCGATCGCCTATCAAAGGCTTGTAGTTTATCCACGACCTTACTTTCGATAAAGTCGATGACCTTGCATTGTACTTTGGTCTTGTATACCTTATTGATATAGGTGATTCCGCCGGGCGACATCACATTGACTTCCACCAATTTTCCACCAATCACGTCAATACCCACAAAATAAAGTCCATCATTGACCAATTTAGGGCCAATTTGTTTACAGAGCGCCTTTTCTTGTTTTGTCAAACTGTGCTTTGCGACCGAACCTCCGGCGGAAACATTTGAGCGGTGGTCATCACTGCCGGGAATTCGGCGCATGGCGCCTATGGGTTCTCCATTGAGCAATAGAATACGAACGTCGCCTTGGTCCGCTCCTTCAATATATTCTTGCAAGATGACATAATTTGAAGAACCATCTGAATTGGTGACATAGAAATCCAAGAGAGAGTTAATGTTGGACATGGCCGACTTTTCAATAAGGATCACGCCAGAACCACCAAAACCGTTCAAGGGTTTTAAAATCATCTTATCCGCAGCGGACTCCTTGATTTGATTTACCAGATATCTTTTGTTCTTGGAAACATGGGTCGCAGGGATGATATTGCTATGACTATCCCCAAAGGCAGCGGTATATAACTTATTGTTGGCTTCGCGAAGTCCTTGTAGGGAATTGACGATAAAAACATCGTCTTTGACGGAATCCAAAAAATTCAGCATCAAAGGGTCCAAAGGCGGATTCGCCCGCATAAATATAACATCGAAACCGGCCAGTGGGAGCATTTCCTCACGTGTGGTCGCTTGTTTGTAGAAGGTCTTTAAACTTCCAGAAACCTTATCCATTCGGTTGATTACGGTACAAAAAGCACTGGTTACGCTATTTCTGATGGTCAGATTCGCCGGTGTACAGAGGGCGACGCCATGATTTCGTTTAACACATTCGTGAATTAGGGCAAGACTCGTATCGTTTTCTGGCTCGATTTCGTCCCAAGGATACATTAAAAAACAAATGTTCATGGTTATTTGTGGTTTATTGATAGCCTTAATTTACACTATGTTAGCCAACTACACAATGAAGACCTGAAGATTTTAAACTTACTTTACTTCTTCATAATGGTCATCCCATTCTTGGACATTTGGTTTGCCCAATTTCCCGACAGATTTTGCGACCATCATGGAAACGGTGGCATCCCCAGTAATATTTACTACGGTACGAAACATATCCAAAGGGCGGTCCACAGCAAAAATCAAGGCCAATCCGATGGCTAATTTGTCCGCTGGAAAACCAACGGACTCTAAGACAATGACCAGCATTACCATACCTGCTCCAGGAACAGCTGCAGTACCGATGGAAGCCAAAAGTGCCGTCAAAATAATGGTCAATTGACCTGAGAGGGGCAGATCAAACGCTAAGGCCTGCGCAATAAAAACTGCGGCCACACCCTGATATAAACTAGTTCCGTCCATATTGATGGTGGCCCCTACCGGCAATACAAAACTGGAAACTTCTTTATCTACCCCAATATGTTCCTCAACCCGCTCCATTGTCACGGGCAAGGTTGCCGCACTGGAACTGGTTGAAAACGCCAATAATTGTGCAGGACTCATTTCCTTTAGGAACCACAAGGGGTTTTTCTTGGTGAAAACAGTGACCAAAATGGTGTAAAAAACAATCATTAATATCAATCCCAGAACAACTACCCCGGCATATTTGACCAAGGCCAGCAACAAGTCCTTATCTCCCGCCGAGACCACAACACTCGCCAAGAGCGCGAATACTGCGTAGGGAGCGATAAGCATTATCAGGTCCACCATTTTTAGAACGACCTCATTCAAGGAATCGAAGAAATTTTTAAGGGGCTTGGCGCGTTCTTCACCTATTAACAACATGGAAATTCCCAAGAAAATGGTAAAGAAAATGACCTGTAGCATGAGACGATTATTGCTCATGGCGGCAATAGCGTTGTCCGGGACCATCTCTTCCAAAAATGCCAGGGGACCCTTATTTTGCTGTTTTGAAGCATTCGCCTGAATTCGCTGTACATCTTCTCCGGTTGCATAGGTTTGGGTCAATTTGTCAATGGTCTCATCCGATATACCATCACCAGGTTGCAATAAGTTGACCAAAAGTAGGCCCAAAACTATGGCGACAAGGGTAGTGCACATATAAATGCCAATGGTGCGCAAACCAATGTTCCTAAATTTTGAAATGTCCTTGAGGTCGGATATGCCCTTGATCAAGGAGGCTAAAATTAAAGGTATGGCGATAAGCTTGAGTAACTTTACAAAAATGGTCCCAAAAGGTTTTATCCAATCGGTCACAAAATTTTGTCCCCAAGAGAATCCGGTCATTACAAAGCCGAAAACGATTCCCAATACCATGCCGATCAGGATTTGCCAGTGCAGTTCTAGTTTGCGCATACTATCATTTTGTGCAGAAAGATAGTATTTTAGGGGAAAACCTCTTAAAACCTCCTATAATTTATTGCCACGGGCCAGAAGGGTATAATCTGCCAATACCAAGGCAGACATCGCCTCAACTATGGGAACTGCCCGAGGCACCACACAAGGATCATGCCTGCCTTTTCCCTTCGTCTCGACTTTTTCACCTTCCTTATTTATGGTTTCATAGGCTTGAAGTACGGTGGCAACCGGTTTAAAAGCAACGTTAAAATAAATATCCATACCGTTGCTGATACCGCCCTGAACGCCTCCGCTCCGGTTTGTAACCGTAGACCCATCCGTATTGAAGGCATCGTTGTGCTGGCTCCCTTTCATCAGGATTCCTGAGAAACCACTTCCATATTCAAAACCTTTCACAGCATTAATGGACAACATTGCAGCACCTAACCTAGCATGTAGTTTATCGAAGACAGGCTCTCCAAGACCCACCGGCACATTTTGAACGACCCCAGTGATCACACCGCCAATAGTATCACCTTCTTTTTTTATTTTTTTGATATATTCTTCCATCGCAGCAGCAGTATCAGGGTCTGGACATCGCACCGGATTTGACTCAATCTTGGAGAAATCCAAATCCTGATAACTCTTTTCCAATCGAACTTCCCCAACTTGGGATACAAAAGCATGGAACTGTACATCGGATAAAAACTGTTTGGCAATAGCTCCGGCCACTACCCTACTTGCGGTCTCGCGCGCTGAACTTCTTCCGCCCCCACGATAATCACGAAACCCGTATTTTTTATCGTAGACATAATCTGCATGGGATGGGCGATATGAATCTTTGATGTGGGTGTAGTCCTTCGATTTTTGGTTGGTATTGTGAATGGCAAAACCGATTGGGGTACCCGTGGTCCTACCTTCAAAAATTCCTGAATAAAACACTACGTTATCCGGCTCCTTTCGCTGGGTAACAATGGCAGATTGCCCTGGTTTTCTGCGATTTAGTTCCTGCTGTATGTTTTCAAAATTCAAGCTTAAGCCAGCAGGACATCCATCAATAATACCACCAATCGCCCTACCGTGTGATTCCCCGAACGTGGTCACCTTAAAAAGTTCTCCAAAGCTATTTCCTGCCATATCATCATTGTAAAGGCCAAATTTAACTTTTAACCTTCGTAAAAAAAACAAGCTTGCCAGTTAATCATTAAGTAACATTAAAAAAGGCTTGTTGATGTTTATTTAACTGTATGCTTAAAAATTAATCAAGCGAATTTGATTTTCAGTTTATTCCTACGCTTTTATTTTGTAGCCAAATACACTACGATTGAAAAAAAGGAAGATTGAATTGGCCGTAATCTCAGATGTACATTTAGGGACTTACGGGTGTCATGCGGATGAGCTCATTGCGTACCTTAACAGTATCCAGCCGAAAAGACTGGTCTTGAACGGGGATATAATCGATATCTGGCAATTTAGTAAACGCTATTTTCCCTCCTCCCATCTTAAAGTGTTGAAAAAAATAATCGGAATGGCCTCTAGAGGGACCGAAGTATTTTACATTACGGGAAACCATGACGAAATGCTACGGAAATTCAGTGATACCGCCATGGGAAACTTTAAGATTACCAATAAACTGGTTCTCGACCTCGACGGAAAAAAAGCCTGGATTTTTCACGGGGACGTTTTTGACGTTTCCATCCAAAATGCAAAATGGTTGGCCAAACTGGGAGGATACGGATATGACCTACTTATTCTCATCAACAGTTTTATCAACTGGTGCCTGGTGAAAATAGGACGGGAAAAATATTCGCTCTCCAAGCGAATAAAGCACGGCGTTAAAAGTGCGGTCAAATATGTCAGTAATTTTGAAAAGGTCGCCGCGGAACTCGCTATAGAAAATGCGTATGATTATGTGATTTGTGGACATATCCACCAACCTAAAAAAGAGCATTTCGAAACTAAAAACGGAAGTTGTCTTTATCTCAATTCTGGGGATTGGGTCGAGAATCTGACGGCCTTGGAATATTCTTTTAAAAGATGGCGCATTTACCACTACAACCACGATAAACTCTCGCCTTTTTTCGTGGACGAAGACTTAAAGGAAATGGACATGAACGAGCTAATCGCTTCCATTACGGACAAGGAAGTGAAAACAGAGGATATTTCCAATATTCACGAAGAACCCGAAAATCTTAAAAAAGGAGATAGTGAACCGCTTTAAGCTTATAAATAACCTTACACAAACAGCGGAACCTCGCCAAAAAGCTTATTCTATTTCCAATATTTGCGTTTACTGGTCTGTCCTATGCCGGGATTGAACCTATTGGTGGGGTCCAGTTCCCGATAAAAGTTCTGTAGCGTTGGTTTGGCCATATACTCGTGCCCCACATTGTGCTCCGCAGGGTACTCAGCTCCCCTGACATCAAACGTTTTTAAAAGTTTGTCTTTCAGTGCTTTAGCGTCAACTCCCTTTTTAACGATATAATTTTGGTGAAATACATGGCAAAACAAGTGACCGTAATGCAATTTAATTTCAAATAAATCGTCGATTTCTGGGGGCAAGTTCTCAAACCAATCTTTTTCGTTGCGGGGAAAAGCAACATCTATGGACAGCATGGGTCCAACCTCTTTTTCATGGATAGCATGATAGCGCCCAATGGCACTTCCAGCAACAAATCGATGCAATAAGGCACGTGCGCCCTCTTTATCGGTGCATTCAAAAAAATCACCTTCGTGCTTGGCAAAGAATTCCTTAAAATACGTCCTGGTTTCATCAATGGCGTCATCAGCGGTCTCAATGACCCAATGATGTTCGTATAGATCGCGATATTCCTCCATGCGACGGGGCAAATGATTTGGCCATAGTCTACTTAGGAACTGCATCAACCTATCTGAAAACTTATCGGGAAGAAATTTAAATCTACTCGCTAAAAGGTCTACTTTACGCTTGAGGGCAAATAAATTAGGAATAAAATCGGTGCCCAATTTATGAATTACCAAAAAGTTGTCCTTACTGTATTTTTTCGTCGCGTCATAGCACGCCCGATGTAAGTAATCGCCCGTAGTCGGAAGATTCTTAAATTGGGATAGGATATCTCGGCGAAGTTGCCATAAAACATCCGGATCATTAGTGCCCACGTAGAATACCTTGGTGCGTTTTGCGGCCGGATAGGTATCCACGCGAACGGCAAAAACCACTATTTTGCCCGCAGAGCCTGAAGCACCGTACAAACGTCTTTCATCGGCATTGAAGCGTGCCGGGGAATCGGCATTTATGTCCCTTACCCGTTCTTCATATTCATTATCGGATGCCAACTTATCTGGGAATTGTATTTGGGCCTCGGTATATTTCCCATTCTGTAAATTGGTCAATATCTCTTCAGGCGTTTCCCCAAGATCGATACCTAAATCATTGACCAATAGAAGTTCACCGTTTTCATCCAATTGCGCATACAAGGACAATTCTGTGTAGGCAGGTCCTCTTTTAATCAAGGACCCCCCGGAGTTATTACAAATACCTCCCACGATTGAAGCACCGATAGAAGTAGAACCAATTACGGAATGTGGTTCTCTTCCATAGGAAGCTAACTTATTTTCCAAACCAAACAAGGTACTCCCGGCAAAACCGATGATTTGATTTCCGTTATCGATAATTTGGATATCATCGATACGCATGGTATTCACAATTACAATCGGACGATCATAATTACCACCTTCCGGCGTAGAACCGCCGGTAAGACCCGTATTGGCCGCCTGCATGAGAACAATGAAATCGTTATTGATGCAAATCTCGAGTATTTTCCAAATCTCAAGTAAAGAGCCAGGTTTGGCCACTAGAAATGCTTCTCCCGCACCGTAACGGTATCCCTTGGAATATGGATGTTTTTTTGATTCCTCAACAAGAATGTATTTATCCCCGATTATCGCTTTAAAATCGTTTATCAGTTTACGCTTATCCTCTATTTGTTCTAGTAGTGCTTGCATAGCATGTAAAGCCTATAAGTTTCAAGAAACGAAGTTAAAAACTTCAGTAGTAAGATACCCATAAATCCCAACAAAGATTTTCTGGAACAGCTTTCCTTGTAAAAATCCATCACATCCCTTCCAAAACCGATGGCATTAAAACCACTTTAAAAAAGAATTATCCCATCTGGAACAATTTTTGGAACAGCATAACAGTTTTTACTTCTAATAACACTGATAAAGCTATTTTAAATTTTACAAGAAAGGAGCAACTTATGAAAATTACAACATTAGTAACTGGACTGTTTTTACTTCTAGCAGTATATGCGCAAGCACAAGATATTTCGGAACATGCCCTGGGTTTACGATTAGGGGATAGCGACGGTTTTGGGGCCGAAATATCATATCAGAAGTCCATTGGGCGCTACAATCGCGGGGAATTGAATCTGGGATGGCGCGACAGTCGCGAGTTCGATGCCTTCAAATTGACGGGGTTGTATCAATGGGTACACCAAATAGAGGGAAACTTCAATTGGTATTACGGCGTAGGGGGTGGATTGGGCAGTGTAGATTTTGAACCTGTTCCCGATGGAGAGGACAATGATGGTCTTTTTGTTTTCGTAGCCGGGGACCTTGGAGTGGAATACAATTTTGATATTCCATTATTACTTTCTCTCGATTTTAGACCGGAAATCGGTTTAATAGGCTATG
>NZ_CAKZYF010000180.1 GCF_937884665.1 uncultured Allomuricauda sp.
ATCTCGAAAATACCAGACTCTACCAAAATATTCTCTCTCAGCAGAATTTACAGGGGCACAATACGTTCAAAAGTTCTTCCATCTCCTAAATCAATTTCATCACGAACTGATTTTTTTACATCATGATATAAATTTTCGACTTCATTAACAAATTTTGGAGAATTTGTTAATTGACCTATCATAGATGTTAAAAACTGCTGTTCATCTCTTGTTTCAATAACAGACTCAGGAATTCGCCATAATTCTACAAAATGCTGGTTGTACGATAATATATTTTGATTTTCATCAACAAATAGAATACCGTCAATCGCAGCTTCTTGTTGAGCTTCTAGCATCGCATTACTACGTATAAGGGCTTTTGGTGCCTCCACTTTTCCAGAACCACCCGAGTATCATCAAAACGGGTCAAAAGATCGGGGGGGATGGTCTTTACTTTTCCTTTTTGATCGACCACCAACAGTAAATCATCCCCTTTGAATTCTCCCAGAAGCTCGCCCCGTCCATCTACATTTAACCGATTCACTACATCGTCAAACCAGATTTTTCGCGGCTTTAAGGTAGATACCCCTTTTTCTTTCAGTTCGATGCGTTTTACAGGGTACTTGGTTACGAGATTTCCTTTGGATGCCCTTCCCTTTATCATTACATCGGCAAAGTCCAGGTCCCATTTCAGTTTTTTGATGCTCCCTGATTGACGTAGCATAACGGTTACAATTTCAGCCTCACCATTGGGGTTTGCCGAAAAATAAAGTACATCTGCACTAACTTTTGTGCCCGCCAACTGATACACTTTATCCCGGGTTATACCGGTTACGTTGAAGCGCTTGATGTAGCTCGCGCCTCCCTTACCTTCCTTATAAACCATATTGAAGGTGGTTCGACTATCCTTCTTTTTAAACACCCCAACATGGATGATGTTTTTGCCCACAAAGGTTTTGGAGTCGACGCGGGTCACCATCATCTCCCCTTTTTTTGTAAAAACAATAATATCGTCAATGTCACTGCAGTCCGTTACATACTCGTCTTTTCGCAAGGAAGTTCCTACGAAACCTTCTTCGCGATTTACATAAAGTTTTGTATTACGGATAACCACCTTCGTTGCTTCAATATCATCAAAAACCTTGATTTCAGATTTGCGCTCCCTACCTTTTCCGTATTTTTTCTTTAGGTCTTTAAAATACGCAATCGCATAGTCCACAAGGTGTTCCAGATGGTGTTGGGTCTGTTCTATTTTATCCGTAAGACTTTCTATGAACTGTTCCGCTTTATCCAGATCAAACTTTGAGATTCGCTTTATGCGAATTTCCGTCAGGCGCGCAATGTCCGTTTCCGTGACCGCTCTTTTTAAATGTTCGGTGTGGGGTTTCAGTCCTTTATCAATAGCAGAGATGACTCCTTCCCAGGTTTCTTCTTCTTCAATGTCCCGATAAATCCGGTTCTCAATAAAAATACGTTCCAGCGAAGCAAAATGCCATTGTTCTTCCAACTCGCCCAGTTGTATTTCAAGTTCAGCTTTAAGCAATTCCACCGTATACTCTGTGGAACGTTCCAGCATTTCCTTAACTCCTATAAATAGGGGCTTGTTATCCTCAATGATACAGCCCAAGGGAGAAATAGAGGATTCACAGGAGGTAAAGGCGAAAAGGGCATCGATGGTTTTGTCAGGCGATATGCCATTCGGAAGATGTATCAATATTTCAACCTCAGCGGCCGTATTATCCTCAATTTTCTTTATCTTGATTTTTCCCTTTTCGTTGGCCTTTACAATGGAATCTTTTAAGGTCGAAGTATTGGTTCCATAGGGTATTTCTTGGATGACCAAAGTGTTCTTATCCATGGTCGTGATCTTTGCCCTGACCCGTACCTTTCCGCCCCGTTGCCCCTCGTTGTAGTTGGTTACATCAATTATGCCCGCTGTCGGAAAATCAGGGAAAAGTTTGAACCGTTGCCCTTTAAGGTGTTTGATGGAAGCATCTATCAATTCATTAAAATTGTGCGGAAGTACTTTGGTAGACAGTCCAACCGCAATGCCTTCTGCGCCTTGGGTCAACAGCAAAGGAAACTTGACCGGTAAGTTGACGGGTTCTTTTTTGCGGCCATCATACGAAAGCTGCCATTCGGTGATTTTGGGACTATAAACTGTATCCAACGCAAACTTGGACAACCGGGCTTCAATATATCGCGATGCGGCGGCCCCGTCCCCCGTCAAAATATTTCCCCAATTCCCTTGGGTGTCTATCAAAAGGTCCTTTTGACCCAACTGCACCATAGCATCGGCTATACTTGCATCCCCATGGGGGTGGTACTGCATCGTATGCCCCACAACGTTCGCCACTTTATTGTAGCGACCGTCATCCAACTCCTTTAGGGCATGCATAATTCGCCGTTGAACCGGCTTGAATCCATCCTCAATCGCGGGTACGGCGCGCTCCAGAATAACGTAGGATGCATAATCAAGGAACCAGTCCTTGTACATACCGGTGACCCTGGTCAGCGTTTCTTGGGAATCGTTCGGGTTTTCCAAACCCTCTTCGTTCAATGCGTCATGCTCTTCCATTCCAAAGGGTTAAATTCTGGCTTAGTGTTGGTTCTCTTCTATTAAATCAAGTTCTACTTTAAGGTTATTTATGATAAAATCCTGTCGGTCAGGAGTGTTTTTTCCCATATAAAACTTCAGCAAGGTATCAATACTCAACGCCTTGTCCAACATCACGGGTTCCAAGCGAATATCATCCCCTATGAAGTGTTTGAATTCATCTGGAGAAATCTCACCCAACCCTTTGAACCTGGTAATTTCTGGTTTCCCTTTTAGTTTCTCGATAGCGTTTCGTTTTTCCTCTTCGCTGTAGCAATAAATGGTCTCTTTTTTATTCCGCACTCGAAACAGTGGCGTTTGTAGTATGTACAGGTGATTTTCTTTGATAAGCTCTGGGAAAAACTGAAGAAAAAAAGTGATCAATAGCAATCGGATGTGCATACCATCCACATCTGCATCCGTAGCGATTACAATATTATTATATCGAAGGTCTTCTAAGGACTCCTCAATATTCAGCGCGGCCTGTAATAGGTTGAACTCCTCGTTTTCGTAGACAATTTTCTTGGACATCCCATATGAATTCAATGGTTTTCCCCGAAGGCTGAAGACGGCTTGGATATTGACATCCCTCGACTTGGTAATAGATCCGGAGGCGGAATCTCCCTCTGTAATAAAAAGCGTGGTTTCCAAGCGACGGTCCTTTTTCATATCCTGCAGGTGAATGCGGCAATCCCGTAATTTTTTGTTGTGAAGGCTTGCCTTTTTGGCACGCTCCCTAGCCAATTTACGAATGCCGGAAAGCTCTTTGCGTTCCTTTTCAGCTTGGATTATTTTTCTTTGGATCGCCTCTTTGGTATCTGGATTCTTGTGGAGGTAATTATCCAAATACTTTCCAACGAACTCGTTGACGTAGGTTCGTACCGTGGGTAAATCCCCGCCCATATCGGTAGAACCCAGTTTGGTTTTTGTCTGACTTTCAAATACAGGCTCCATTACCTTGATGGATATTGCAGAGATAATGGACTTCCGTATGTCAGACGCTTCATAATTCTTCCCATAATGGTCCCGTATCGTTTTGACCACCGCTTCGCGAAATGCGGCCTGGTGGGTTCCTCCTTGGGTAGTATGTTGCCCATTTACAAAGGAATGGTACTCTTCACTATATTGGGTTTTACTATGGGTTATGGCAACTTCAATATCATTTCCTTTTAAATGGATAATGGGATAAAGCATATCCTCTACGTTGTTCGTATCCTCCAAAAGGTCTTTCAAGCCGTTTTCAGAATGAAATTTTTCCCCATTGAAGACAATGGTCAGGCCTGGATTGAGATAGACATAATTTTTGAGCATGCGTTCCACATACTCGTTTCGATATTTGTACTTTTTGAAGATGGTTTCGTCAGGCACAAAGCTCACCTTGGTACCGCGACGACGTGAAGTTTCTTCCAAAAGTTCTTCATTCAGCAAGTTGCCCGTTTGAAATTCCGCCGATTTCGATTTACCATCCCTGGTGGACTCTACTTTAAAAAAGGTTGAAAGGGCATTCACCGCTTTTGTCCCCACTCCATTCAGTCCTACTGATTTCTTGAAAGCACGCGTATCGTACTTTCCTCCGGTATTCATTTTTGAGACCACGTCAACAACTTTTCCTAAAGGAATTCCCCTACCGTAATCCCTGACATGCACCGTATTTTCCTTGATGTTGATTTCAATGGTTTTCCCCGCTCCCATGACGAACTCATCAATACAATTATCGATGACTTCTTTCAGCAGAATGTAAATACCGTCATCTGCAGATGAACCATCACCCAACTTACCGATGTACATTCCCGGGCGCATGCGAATATGCTCCTTCCAATCCAGGGAACGGATATTATCCTCTGTATACTGCGAATCTGCCATCCTTGGGATTAATCTAGCTAATTTAAAATTTAGCCACAAAAATCAAAGTGTGCCACAAAGAAAGTAATCAACAAGGCTTGTTGATAGAGGGCGAGGAGAACGCCCTAAACATTGAACCGAAAGTGCATTACATCCCCATCTTGGACAATATACTCCTTTCCTTCAATACGCATTTTGCCAGCTTCCTTCACCTTGGTCTCGCTCTGATACTTCATATAATCTGCAAATGATATCACTTCTGCGCGTATAAAGCCCTTTTCAAAATCGGTGTGTATCACTCCTGCCGCTTGTGGTGCCGTAGCGCCCACAGGAATGGTCCAAGCCCTAACTTCTTTGGGCCCAGCAGTGAAATAAGTCTCCAAATCAAGGAGTTGGTAAGCACCTCGAATCAGTTTCGCGGAGCCGGGCTCGGACAGGCCCATGTCTTCAAGAAATAGCTGTCTTTCCTCATACGTTTCCAGTTCGGTGATATCGGCTTCGGTACCTACGGCAAGGAATATGACTTCTGCATTTTCCTGGGCCACCGCCGTTTTTACTTTTTCTACATATTCGTTTCCAGCTGCCGCGGCCCCCTCGTCCACATTACAAACGTACATCACCGGTTTATCCGTAATTAGCTGTAAAGGCTGTACATACTCATTTCTATCCTCATCTTTTAGGGATATGGCCCGTACAGAGGTCCCGGTTTCCAACCCTTCCTTAAGTTGCAATAAAACAGCTTCTTCCTTTTGGGCTTCTTTATTCCCGGTCTTTGCAGCACGTTTTACCTTATCCAACTTTTTCTCTACGCTCTCCAAATCCTTCAGCTGAAGCTCCATATCGATGGTCTCTTTGTCGCGGATGGGGTCTACGGAACCATCCACGTGAACAATGTTGTCATTGTCGAAACAACGCAAAACGTGCAAAATAGCATCGGTTTCGCGAATATTACCAAGAAACTGGTTTCCCAAGCCTTCACCTTTACTGGCACCCTTCACCAATCCGGCAATATCAACAATTTCTACCGTGGCTGGAATAACCTTTTCCGGGGCTACCAAGGATTCCAGGCTTTCCAATCGGGTATCCGGTACGTTGACCACCCCAATATTGGGCTCAATCGTACAGAAAGGAAAATTGGCGCTTTGGGCCTTCGCGTTGGACAAACAGTTGAACAAGGTGGATTTCCCTACATTGGGCAATCCCACGATACCTGCTTTCATGGCACATTTGTTTTAGGGGTGCAAATATAGTTTTTCCTTCTATCAAGCTAAAATGAAGAAGGGACTGCCCATTTCCTTCTTTTAAAAAATTCCCCAATAGCAACCGTTACATGAAATGAACTCAAAAAAACGGGTATCTTACCTGCTCTAGTTTGTTGTATTAACCTGCTGAATACCACTGAAGGTATCCATCCAAAGATTCGATATAACACCTTGTCAAATCCTTAAAAATGACACTTATCTCATCCCTACGGATTTTACGGGAAAAATCGTATTGGCTATTATCTGTGTACTCCAAAGGAAGTTATTGCGACTAGTGCTTCTCAGCGACAAAAGATGGGAACATACGAAACTTTTAAGGCTATAGTGCTGCTGCCATTATCTCGAAATTGGGTGAATGATAGAACTGTATTGGTGTTCGGCCAAACATGGATAACAAAAAAACAAAGGTTTAGGAAATCATGATTGAACTTTGATGGCCGTCAATCTTCAGGATGCATAAATTTCTGTTTGCCCAACAGTTGTTCCTCCGTTTCCACAATGTCCTCATCGGGCACACAACAATCAACGGGACATACCGCAGCGCATTGCGGTTCCTCGTGAAAGCCCAAGCACTCTGTACATTTGTCAGGGGAAATGTAATAGTATTCATCACTTATTGGGTCCTGGACATCCTCTGCATTTACAGCCTTTCCGTCCGGAAGGACAACATCGCCTGTCAGGGAAGTTCCATCACTGTACCTCCACTCTTCTGCACCTTCATAAATAGCGGTATTGGGGCATTCAGGCTCACATGCACCACAATTAATACATTCGTCCGTAATGATAATTGCCATAACTTTCTTTTCCTTTTAGCTGAAAACAAGCAGCTTGCTTATTTTTGAACAAAAGTAAAACCTAGTAACTTTTTGTACAAATATAATCATGGCACCACGGTCCACTTTGCTTGCTTTTGTTAAACTTGGTGATTTTTTCGCCGAATTCCTTGACCAGAAAAACAATCCCCAAACCCCTGATTTTCAAAGATTCGAGGACATTTTATTGAGGGTCGAAGCCCAAAATAGCTGGTTTACCCAGGAAAACCTTCATTTTGCATTGGAGCAATGGGCGAATTTGCTCACGGAGAAACGATTGACCTCATGGCTAGCGCACTATCCTTTAAAAGAAAGCGCTTCACAAAAAACGGTGGCTATCATCATGGCCGGAAATATTCCATTGGTCGGTTTTCATGACTTCCTTTGCGTATTGCTCTCTGGTAATACAGTTTTGGGAAAGCTCTCATCAAACGATACGCTTTTGCTACCATTTATTTCAGGAATTCTGACAAAAGAATCTCCGGAACTTCGTGATAGAATCCGATTTACCGAAGGAAAATTGGATTTTTTTGATGCCGTTATCGCTACGGGTAGCAACAATACAAGCCGCTATTTTGAGCACTATTTTGGTAAATATCCCAACATTATCCGTAAAAACAGAAATTCCATCGCCATTTTATCTGGAAATGAAAGGGAAAACGAACTTCATGCATTGGGCAAAGATATTTTCCAATATTTTGGATTGGGATGTAGAAGCGTATCAAAATTGTATGTGCCGAGTGATTATAACTTTGAAGCTTTTTTCCAAGCCATTTTCCCATTCCAAAAGGTGATTCATCAACATAAGTACGCCAATAACTACGACTACAACAAAGCGGTTTATTTAATGAGTGATATCCCCCTATTGGATAATGGGTTTCTCATCTTAAAGGAAGACCAGGGTCTTGCCTCTCCAATTTCCTGTCTTTTCTATGAATACTACGAAAATGAGACGATCTTAAAACGCAAATTGGCATCAAAACAGAAGGAGATACAATGTGTCGTCTCCAAAGGGTGTTTCCCAAATGAGGTCGCTTTCGGACAAACGCAGACCCCTTCCCTTAGCGATTATGCGGATGGTTTGGACACCCTTGACTTTTTGTTGAATCTCAAGGGATAGTCCTTTTGAAAACAGGTTTCCCTTTCCAAGATTTTTTAAGACCTTTGAGCGGATTTTGAAACTTAAAAATCAACCGACAAAATGAAAAAACACAATTTTAGTGCAGGCCCTTGTATTCTGCCCCAAGAAGTCATGCAAAAGGCATCGGAAGCCGTTGTTGAGCTGGATGGTATTGGTCTTTCCCTTATTGAAATCTCCCATAGAAGCAAAGAATTTGTCGCTATTATGGAGGAAGCCCGGGCACTGGCACTGGAGCTATTGGGACTGGAGAACAAAGGATACCATGCCTTATTTCTGCAAGGTGGGGCCAGTACCCAGTTTTTAATGGCGGCCTACAACCTTTTGGAACAAAAAGCGGGCTACGTAAATACCGGAACATGGAGTCTAAAGGCAATTAAAGAGGCGAGACTTCTTGGAGAAGTGGTGGAAGTCGCCTCGTCCCAAGAAAAAAACTTCAATTATATCCCTAAGAACTATACGGTCCCTAACGATTTGGACTACCTGCATCTCACTTCAAACAATACTATTTTTGGAACTCAGATTAAAAAGTTCCCGGAAACCGAAGTCCCGCTGGTATGTGATATGAGTTCGGACATCTTTTCCAGACAGCTCGATTTCTCGAAATTTGACCTCATCTATGCGGGTGCCCAAAAAAATATGGGACCTGCGGGAACCACGTTGGTAGTGGTCAAAGATGAAATTTTGGATAAGGTATCGCGAAAAGTTCCTTCCATGCTCAGTTACAAGGTACAGGTAGACAAGGACAGTATGTTCAACACCCCTCCTGTTTTCGCCGTATACGTTTCATTACTCACCTTAAGGTGGCTCAAGGACCTGGGCGGAATTGCCGCCATTGAGGAAATCAACGAGAAAAAGGCAAACCTGATTTATTCGGAAATCGAGTTGAACCCTGTTTTCTCTGGCTTCGCAGCTAAGGAAGATCGTTCTGTGATGAACGCTACTTTCAATATTACAGATGATACTCTAAAGGAAATGTTCGATGAGAAGTGTAAGGAGGCAGGAATAAATGGAATCAACGGTCATCGATCTGTGGGTGGATACCGCGCTTCTATGTACAATGCCCTATCCTTAGAGAGTGTGGGCATTCTTGTTGATATTATGAGCGACTTGGAGAAAAAGGGATGAGCATGAACAAAATTTTGGCCAACGATGGCATTTCCGAATCGGGGATACAGCTCTTGGAAAAAGAGGGCTTTGAGGTCATTACCACCAAGGTGGCCCAAGAGCAATTGGAGAACTACATCAATAAAAATAACATCACCGTCCTTTTGGTACGAAGTGCGACCCAAGTGAACGGGGCTTTACTGGATGCTTGTCCTGGTTTGAAATTGGTAGGTCGCGGTGGCGTGGGCATGGATAATATTGATGTGGCACATGCAAAATCAAAAGGTATTCAGGTCGTCAATACTCCCGCTGCATCTTCCCAATCCGTAGCAGAATTGGTTTTTGCCCACTTGTTGAATGGTGTCCGCTTTTTACATGATTCCAATAGAAGTATGCCTTTGGAGGGCGATAAAAACTTCAAAATGCTCAAAAAGGGGTATGCGAAAGGAACAGAACTTCGTGGTAAGACCTTAGGCATTATTGGTATGGGGAGAATAGGCAAAGCAACCGCAGAATTAGCACTTGGAATGGGCATGAAGGTTCTGTACAATGACCATTATTTAGAAACAGCAAGGATACAAGTTTCATTCTTTGATGGTCAATCGGTAACCTTCAACCTGACCAGCAGTCCCATAGAAGCCGTTTTAAAGGCATCTGATTTTATAAGCCTTCACGTGCCAGCACAAAAGGACTACGTGATTGGAAAAAAGGAGTTGGAACTTATGAAAACAGGCGCTGGGATAGTTAATGCTTCAAGAGGAGGCACTGTGGATGAAGAGGCTTTATTGGAAGCTTTGGATGCCGATAAATTGAGTTTTGCCGGACTCGATGTCTTTGAGTCCGAACCCAGTCCAGAAATTAAAATTTTGATGCACCCCAAAATATCACTTTCACCGCATATTGGAGCGGCAACAAAAGAGGCCCAAGATAGAATAGGCGTCGAATTGGCTGCGCAGATAATCACTCTTTTGAAATAAACCAATAAAACCAAGAGGGAATATCTTCTTTTTTGTACTTTATAGGTCTACTCAAAACACAAAACAGACATGTCAGGATTATTAGAATTATTGAATAGCCCTATGGGCAAACAATTGGTTAGCGGAGTTGCCGGTCAGACTGGGCAATCCGAAAGTCAAACAGCGGATATATTGGGCATGGCCATGCCCTTGCTAATGGGGGCCATGAAAAAAAATGCTTCAACCCCAGGAGGTGCACAAGGATTGATGAACGCATTATCTTCAAAACACGATGGTAGTATTTTGGACAACTTGGGCGGTTTTTTTGGAGGTGGTGTGGACCAAAGTGCCCTAGATGATGGCGCCGGAATTTTAGGTCATGTCTTGGGAACCAAACAACCCCAGGTCGAGAATGCTTTGAGCCGTAAGTCTGGCTTGGATGCGGGTTCAATTGCCCAAATTCTTCAAGTTGCCGCCCCTATCATTCTAGGGTATCTCGGGAAAGAGACCAAACAACAAAAGGTAAGCAGTCCAGATGCCTTATCCGGTTTGTTAGGAGGCCTGATGGGTGGCAGTAACACACAAAAAGAACAGTCCTTGATAGAAAGCTTTTTAGATTCCGATGGGGACGGGAGTGTCATCGATGATTTGGCCGGTATGGTACTCAATAAAGGCAACGACAAAGGTGGCGGCATCGGAGGTGTCCTAGGAGGCCTCTTTGGAAAGTAAATAAACCCTTAACGTATTTTAACAGAGCCATTTGGGATTCCAAATGGCTTTTTTGTACCTTTTAATTATGAAAAAGAAAAACCTATCGATCTTCCTGTGCGCGTTGCTAATGGCTTTTTTCACCTGTCCGACTTTTGCGCAAACGGATTCCTTGGAAATTTCTGAATCTGAAAAAGCCTATTTTGATTTAGAGGATTCCGAAGCTGTGGAGATTTCCGATGAAAAATCGGAATATGAAATTATAGTGTTGGAACCTGGTTTTAATGCCTGGCTCAGAAGCATTGCCAGACCAGAAGGTTATTATTCGCAGAAGTTCCTTGAAAACAGGAACAAAGTATTGGTAATCCAGTGGAACCAACGGGTGCAACAGCCGTTCAATTTTGACCCCCAATTGTATCAATTTGAAATAAACTACAGTCCTTTTATCGATTACGGCTACGATGTAAATTATAAGCTTTACAATTTTTTCATCTATTTCCAGCGAAAATACAACCAACGCTTGGGTACTTTTTTACCCCGGATTTAAAACATTATTTTTGCCATCGAATTATTCAGATGGAAAAAGTAAAGCAACGCTGGGACATCACGGAACGCTGGCAATATCTATTTCCCATTTTGGGAGTAGTGCTTATGGTGATTACGGCTTACATCATATCGAGAAGGCTGGTACACCTTTTTAATCTGAACAATACTTGGTCGGAGTGGGTATTTACTATTGCAGTGGGTTGTACGTTGTATATCGTGATGCTCAAGGTTTTTCTCTGGTGTTTCAAAAAACTGGCGCATAAATGGCCCGTAGCACAACGATGGGAAATGATTGCCATTTTTATTGTTTTTGCCATAACCGGAAGTATTTCGGGAAAGCTGGCAGGACCATTTACCGAATTTCTCGGAATCCAAAGAGAAAACGTCAGCGGTTGGATTTTCTGGACCGCGCGTATCGTGCTAATTTTTCCAATTTACCAAGTTCTCCTTATTCTTTTTGGATGGCTGTTCGGCCAATTTCAGTTTTTTTGGAATTTTGAGAAGAAAATGTTGAAACGCATGGGATTGGGTTTTTTGATTCCATAAATTTTATTTGTAATAATTATAAATAATAGTTTCAATTTCTCTAGATTTGCAGGAATTGTATATGAAAAAGAATATAGGACTTCTTCTTTTCATCGGATTAATGCTAGTAAAGGCATCTGCTTTTCACGTACATACGCATTATGAGGAAAACGGTACTGCTCTGGAAGACTGTTCCGTATGTGATTTGGTACTGGAATTTCAATCCATGGATTTGGAACTCCCTTCTCAATACGAAGTCCCAGCCACTCTGGAAAGTGCACTGGGCTTATCTCTTTTTCAAAAAAAAGTACTTTTGTTTCAGGATTGTTCTTTGAAACACTTCGTAACAAGACCTCCCCCTATTATTTCAGTTTAATGTTTTTAATGACACCGTTCCAACGGTCAATTCGGTGGGAAAGCATTGGTGAATTGTCCTCTCTTTTTTCTTAGGTTATAACTAAATGAAACTACAAAACATACTTTTTTTCGTCCTGATGGTATGGTCTCCTTTGTCATTTGCCCAACAAGACCCATGTACTTTTACCATAAGCGGGAAAGTGTTGAATGCGAACACCAATGAACCAATTCCTTTTGCGGTCGTCAAAGTTGAAGGTGCAGAAAAGTATGCCACCGCTGACGAAGACGGTGATTTTAAGATTGACGGACTATGTTCAAAGAACAACACCCTGATTATATCATCCCTTGGGTACGCGAATTCGACCATCGATTATAAAGAAGGTTCTGCTACCCAGTTTTATCTTCAGCAAGATGTCACGGGCTTGGATGAAGTGACCATCGAGGCAGAAAGACTAAAGGAGGTAGGAACAGAAAGTATTTCGCAAGTGGTTTTGGACCAAGCAGAAATTAAAAATATCCCTACCCAAAGTCTGGGAACAGCATTGTCCACCATTCAGGGAGTAACTTTTGCTTCTGTAGGTAACAATGTGCAACTACCGGTAATTCACGGACTTTCGGGCAATCGGATTTTAGTGCTGAACAATGGTATTAAACATGGTTTCCAAAACTGGGGCGAAGAGCATGCACCGGAAATAGATATTACGAGTGCAAGCCGAATTACCCTTATCAAAGGTGCTTCTGGAGTCAGATACGGTTCAGAAGCCTTGGGCGGTGCCATATTGGTCGAATCGACCGCTTTGGATTTAAATACTCCTTTCTACACGAACTTGGGTGTAAGCGGGGAAAGTAATGGCGAAGGTTTCAATACCAATCTTAAGGTTGGAAGTGGTTCAGAAAACTGGAGCTATTATGTCAACGGGAGTTTTACACAAATCGGTGACCGTACGGCACCGGACTATAACCTTACCAATTCAGGCAAGGAAGAAACTGCGTTAGGCGCGGGCTTGTTGCATAGACGTGACAAATGGAAATTCAGTCTGCGCTATAGTTTTTTAGATCAAAACTTGGCGATATTACGAACTTCTTTTTTAACCAGCCCAGAAGCGTTTATTCGCTCTATTAACGCAGATGAACCGGTCATAATTGAACCCTTATCGCGAGAAATAACAGAACCCAACCAAGCAACCCAACATCACTTGGCGAAAGCAGAAGTGGAATGGCAATATGCCGAAGATGCCAAACTTACTTTTATTGGTGGTTTTCAACTGAACCAAAGGGAGGAATTCGACGTTCGCCGAAACGCTGATTTACCCATTGTGGACCTTGATTTGGTGACGAATGATTATCAATTGGAGTGGAAACATCCTGAATGGAACGGTTTAAAGGGACTAATAGGCGTACAATATTTTAGTCAGAACAATGACAACAATCCCGGTACGTTCAACACCCCTATCGTGCCCAATTATAATATTGAACGCTTTAGCTCTTTCATTGTTGAAAAAATCAGTAAAGATAGGAATACATTTGAGGCCGGGCTTCGTTTGGATTTTGAGTCAAACGACGTTCGCGGATTGGAGCCCAACAATGAAGTGTTTAGAGATCAGTTTGATTTCGTGAATGTAACCGCTTCTTTGGGGTACGTTAGAGAGTTTGAAAATGGTTCGTTCAGAAGTAATATAGGTAGCGCCTGGCGCACGGCCAACCCATTTGAATTGTTCAGTTTTGGACAAAACCGTTGGCGATTGATCTTCGGATTGCTCCGATTCCAGGAAGTTGATGGAGAGCCCAATACCGACAATGTTGAACGTTTTGATGACAGTGACGTTCAGCCAGAGCGTGGTTATAAATTCATCAACGAGTTTAAAATCAATAAAAATAGCAATCAGCATGTCGTAACAGTGTATTCAAATTACATAGAAAATTACATCTTTGATAGGCCCATCACCGTGACCACCACGGTAAGAGGACCATCCTTGGCATTTATTTATGACCAGGCGGATGCGCTGTTTTTAGGAGCAGATTACAACTGGAGGAACGATTGGACCAAAACGATTTCAACCGACTTAGGATTTAGTTATCTATGGTCACGAAATATCGGGGACGATGAAGCCCTTATCAACCAACCTCCCATTTCCACCAGTTTGTCCGTGCAATGGGATCAAGGAGAATTTTTAGGACTGTCTTCGTCAATTTTAAAACTAAGGTCCAGTTATACTTTTGAACAGTTCCAAGCACCGCGAACAGTACCCTTAGAAAGTTTGGTGGACGGTACTGCGGACGTTACCCTTGATTCTGAAATATTTGATGTCTTGGACCCTCCTGAGGGCTTTTTTCTTCTGGACTTATCCTGGAATTTTGAATGGAAGAATTTTTCGGGAGGTATAGCGGCCCAAAATCTATTGAACACTAGTTATAGGAGTTACTTGAACGACTTGCGCTATTTTGCTGATGAACCCGGCAGAAACATAATACTTTCCTTGAATTATCAATTTCAGGCGAAAAAAAATAAAAATTGAATAAAAATTAATGCAACTCAGTTGCAAAAACATGGTTAAACGAAAAATCAATAGTAATTTTACAAATATTTAATAAACTTCATTACAAATTAAACCCTTTAAAAAAAGAAGAATGAAAACGATTGAACAAATTAAAAATCTACGATTTATAGCACTATTGTTTATGGCTGTCGCTGTAGTAAGCTGTAGTGATGATGATGAAGCACCGGAAGAAGAAAATTTACCGGAGGTCTTCACCAATGTCACCCTTATCTTCACTCCTACTGGGGGGGGTACCGCAATTACAGCCGAGGCTGAAGATCCAGATGGTGAAGGACTCGATGATTTAGAGGTTAAGGATGAGATTAATTTAGCCGCCAACACCATGTATACCTTAACATTTAATGTTGAGAATAGGTTGGACCCAGATGCGGACCTTAATGCCGAAATCCTGGATGAAGACAATGAACACCAAATTTTCTTTGCCTTTACCAACGATGCGTTTACCAGTCCCATGGGAGATGGTAATTTAGGTGCAGGTAATGCCGATGACGATATAAATTATAGCGACATGGATGAGGATGGTAATCCTGTAGGTTTGGTTTCTTCTTGGACAACAGGAGCTGCTCAAACCGGAGCAAGTTTCCAAGTGAACCTACAGCACCAGCCTGGAGCTAAAACAGCTGATTCTGATTCCACTGATGGGGATACTGACTTTAACCTGACTTTTGTTTTAAATATTCAATAAGTCTTTGTTATAAGCACCGAATACGACCAAATAGGTTAGTTTTCAAGATAAGGGGGTCAAATGTGGCTCCCTTATTTTTTGCCTTTAGTCAAGAAATGGGTATACAACCACATTAAAGTAAAACTGGGAACAAAATCCCAACCAGGAACCAGTTCTTCCACAAAAGTTACCACCCCTGCTACCTGTCCGGCCCTACCTTTATACATACGGGTCATCAACCAACCTGCCAGCGGTGCCCAAATAACATCGGAAAACTCTCCAATACCGGGTATTGCAAAAGACAACATACCTATACCGTCAAATATTAATACACACAACAAGTCCTTCTATTTGGATTCTTTTTTATACGACATACCGGAAAAATAGCAAATCAGTGGGAAAGAGAAAAATGACTTAGGACAAATCGGAACTGATAAGTTTCAAAAACTCGTTTCGGGTCTCTATTTTTTCGAATTGCCCCCGAAAACCCGATGTGGTGGTAACAGAGTTTTGTTTTTGTACCCCGCGCATCATCATGCACATATGGGAAGCCTCAATTACCACTGCCACACCTTTGGGTTTCAGCGTATTGTTAATTGATTCCAAAATATCATGGGTCAAACGTTCCTGTACTTGCAAACGTCTTGCGAATACGTCGACAACCCTTGGAATTTTGCTTAGGCCCACTATGTGTCCGTTCGGAATATAAGCAATGTGCGCTTTCCCGAAAAAGGGAAGCATATGATGCTCACAAAGGGAATACAATTCGATATCTTTAATAATGACCATATCATCATATTCTTCTTTGAACATGGCACTTCGCAATATTTCCTCGGCATCTTGTTGGTAACCTTGTGTAAGGAATAACATGGCTTTCGCAGCACGTTCCGGGGTTTTAATGAGCCCCTCGCGACTCACGTCCTCCCCTATTTCATCAATTATCTTGGAGAAACGCTCTTTTACCTCATTGGTGATGTTAATATTGTATTCCTCTAAGTTTTGGTATGGTGACATAAATTAGTGTGCCGTATTTAATTTGCTTGAAAAGCTATGGTTCAATTTCTTGATTTTCGGATTGATGATAAACTGACAATAGGGCTGTAGTTGGTTATCATTGTAATAGTTCTGGTGCTCGGTCTCAGCTTCATAAAACGGCATCGCTGCAGAAACTGCGGTGACAACGGGGGAGGAAAAGACGTGTTGTTTTTCCAGTGCGGCAATAAAATCCTCTGCTTGTCCCTTCTGCTCCAAAGAAGTGTAAAAAATTTCGCTTCGGTACTGGGTGCCCACATCATTTCCCTGCCTATTGAGAGTAGTAGGGTCGTGCGTTGCAAAAAATACCTCGAGAAGCTCTACATAAGAAACCTTTGCCTCGTCAAAAACAATTTTCACCGCTTCGGCATGCCCGGTTCTTCCTGTACAGATTTCCCGATACGCCGGATTTTTAATGGAACCTCCTGTATACCCAGAAACTACTTTTTTAACTCCATTGAGTCGTTGAAAAACGGCCTCAGTACACCAGAAACAGCCCCCAGCAAAAATAGCGATGGTCTCCTTCAAATTATTTTGTTTATCCATATTAGTTGTAAAGTTAAACAATGTTGATGGTTTTACCACCAATGGTTTTTGATTTACCTCACCAGTTGGTCGGGGTTATCTTAGAAACCCTTCATTTCGAAATATCAGCTTTCGCCTCTCAAAGGGAATGATTACTTTCACCGTTCCAATCGCGATATATGATCAACGCATCCAATATTCGAAAATCATTTGGTTCCCTAGAGGTTCTCAAAGGTGTGGATTTATCAGTTGATTCCGGTGAGGTGGTTTCCATTGTTGGTGCATCGGGAGCGGGAAAGACCACTCTTTTGCAAATTTTGGGTACGCTGGACTTACCTTCCAATACGAGCGATAGCGCATTACATATAAATGACATTGATGTTACACAACTTTCGGAAAAGGAGCTGGCCCGTTTTCGCAATGCCCAAATCGGTTTTATTTTTCAATTCCATCAATTACTTCCTGAATTTACGGCATTGGAAAATGTTTGTATCCCTGCATTCATCAAAAGAACAGCAAAGAAGGAAGCGGAGGACCGTGCGAGACAGCTCTTGGACTTTTTGGGATTATCGGAAAGATATGATCACAAACAAAATGCACTTTCTGGAGGAGAACAGCAGCGCGTGGCGGTAGCCAGGTCATTGATAAATAACCCTGCAGTGATTTTTGCGGACGAACCCAGTGGAAACTTGGATTCAGAGAGCGCTGATAATCTGCACCGGTTGTTTTTTAAACTCAGAGAGGAGTTCGGACAAACTTTTGTTTTGGTGACCCATAATATGGAATTGGCAGATATGGCCGATAGAAAACTGACCATGATTGATGGAATGATAGGCTAATGAGATTGTTGAAAAAAGTATGGAGATTTTTAAAAAATCCCATTTACCAACAGTATAGCTACCCAAAAAAATTAAGATGGAAGGTTTTTAAAAATCTGTTATGCCTCGATTTGTTACTAGCGATAACCTTAGCCATACTAACAAGACTGCTATTGGCAATATTCGATATAGAAATAGGAAACAATAGACTAACTAAAATCGAAGAATTGTACAGCCCCTTAATGTTTGTTTTCATTATTGTAGTTTTTGCGCCCATACTAGAGGAGTTGCTCTTTCGATGGCCCTTAGTGTTTTTGAAAAAATCAAGCTATTTTTCAATGGCACTCTATGCCTCTATCTTTTTTTTTGGGATAGCACACATTATTAATTATGAGAACTTTCAAAAGAATTTGTGGATTTCTTTATTACTTGTGCTACCACAATCCATCGGTGGTGTATTTCTAAGTTTTATCAGGGTTAGAATGGGAATAGTATATTCTATTTTGTTTCACGCAACTTTTAACGGAATACTCACAATTCCCTCAGTATTTCTTAAATCTTTAAAATCACTCATCTCTTGAACCAAGCTGAACTGAAAGAATTTCTGGATGAAAAAGCTGCGTTCTATGAGAATTCCCGTTTTCTGGAGGACGACCCCATTCAAATTCCCCATCGCTTTTCGAAAAAAGAGGATATTGAAATCAGCGCATTCCTAACAGCCACTATTGCCTGGGGAAATCGAAAAAGCATCATAAACAATGCCTTCAGAATGATGGAGCTTATGGACCATACCCCTTACGATTTTGTGATGAACCACAGCGAATCGGACTTAGGTACTTTGGAAGCTTTTGTGCATCGTACCTTTAATGGGGAAGACTTCCAATTTTTTGTAGGCGGTCTTAAACAGCTATACCTAAACTATGGGGATATGGAAGCAATTTTCCGGGCACATCAGCAACCAAAATCACTACAGCAAGCTATATCTGAGTTCAAGAAAGTATTTTTTATTCCAAAACATCTGAAGCGCACTGAAAAGCACGTATCCGATCCGTTAAAAGGATCTGCTGCCAAGCGTATCAACATGTTTCTGAGATGGATGGTTCGCGATGGGAAAGCTGGGGTGGACTTCGGACTTTGGCGCTCGTTGCATCCAAGCCAATTATCCTGCCCGCTGGACGTACATTCCGGAAATGTGGCCCGCAAACTAAAACTCCTAAAGCGTAAACAAAATGATGCCAAGGCAGTTGCGGAACTTGATAGGAAACTAAAAAAGCTGGACCCTAAGGATCCCGTAAAATATGATTTCGCCCTTTTTGGTCTTGGCGTATTTGAAAAATTCTAAAAATTTTTCACCTAACCTCCAAAACCATAATTTTCTTCGAAAGAAAGTGGTATTTTTTTTCCATTTTGGACAATTGATTTGTAAACGGCTTCTATAATCATCATGTCCCGCTTGCCCATTTCACCTGGTGCCAGATTTGGTGAATCATATAAAATATGTTTGGCAAAATCATCCATTTGTAATTTTTGTTGACTTTCCTGTTCAAAATTAAGTTCTCCTTGGGAAGTTCTTCCTCCCAAGGGAATATAGGTATTGGCCGGATCCAACTCAAACCATCCCCTATCACAGGAAGCAAACAGGCGGTTGGCACGTACGTTATGGGAAGTCATCATATTGCCAACAGCTCCACTTTTAAATTCAAATTGCGCAGTTATGGTCTCGTCGGTCTCCTTAAAATATTCAGGGCGTGTACTAAATTCTTGGGCAGAAACCGAAATAGGATTTTCCCCAGTACCGTATATCAAGCTTTGAATGGCATAGACCCCCATATTCACGAGGGCGCCTCCGCCCGAGAGCTTTCGATTTAGGCGCCATTGGTTTGGGTTGGATGTGGAGCGATACGCTGCATCTGCATAAATGTAATTTATGTTCCCAAATGTTTTCTCTTTGGCATACCTTTTTACCTCCTGGGTATACGGTTCAGAATGTAACCTATACCCCATTCCCAATTTTACCCCGGCCTCTTGACATGCCCTGATAATAGCATCGCATTCGGCGACGTTCATCGCCATGGGTTTTTCGCAAATGACATGTTTCCCAGCTCTTGCGGCCCTGATTGAAAAATCGGCATGCATGCTATTGGGAAGTACAACATAGACAACATCAATTTTTTCATTGTTTTTTATCTTGTCAAAATTGGTATAGTTGTAAATACTATCCTCGGAAATACCATAGGTATTGGCCCACTTCTTCGCCTTAGCTGGCGTTCCCGTAACAACTCCGGCCAAGTAACAGTGTTCGGTGTCCTGTAAAGCTGGAGCCAGTTGATAGGTACTGTAGCTTCCAAGCCCCACCAGGGCTATTCCCAATCTTTTCTTTTGAAGTGGACCTGCTGTCACGCAATTTACGGGTAGGGATGCTGCGACAGCCACCCCTCCCAATCCCTTGGTCAATTTTGTATTGAAATTCCTCCTGGATATTGGTTTCATGCCGTTGATTTTTTGAAGTGTTCTTCTAAAAGTACATTGAAACACATGTATTTTAATCTGAAAACCAATTATTTATAAAAATTATAACAAAAAACAAAAGTCCATCAAAATAGCTACATTTAGGAAAACTAATGAAACCTAAATGAAAAGAATCCTTATTATTTTTTGCGCCTTACTTTGCGCTGGACCAGTATCATCACAAAACAGAAAATTACCTATTGATACCACTGTGACCACGCAACATAACGTAACTGTCAATGGCACATCATTCAATTATACCGCAACTACTGGAACACAGCCGGTATGGGATGAAATGGGAAAACCTATCGCTTCCCTACATTACACCTATTACACGCGTAACGGCGTTAAAAATCGGGCAGAGCGTCCTCTTTTAATTTCCTTTAATGGTGGACCTGGTTCCGGTTCTGTTTGGATGCATTTGGCGTACACAGGTCCGAGAGTATTGAAAATTGATGACGAAGGATATCCCATCCAACCATATGGAGTAAAACAAAATCCCTTTTCAGTTCTGGATGTAACTGATATCGTTTACGTAAATCCAGCAAACACCGGGTATTCCAGGACAATACCGGAAATGGGGGATGAAGTGGACCGTGATATGTTCTTTGGAATCAATGCGGATATCAAATATCTGGCAGATTGGCTGAATACCTTTGTCACGCGTAACAACCGTTGGCGGTCACCAAAATATATTATCGGGGAAAGCTACGGTGGTACACGCGTTATGGGCCTTTCGTTGGCCCTGCAAAATCAGCAATGGATGTACTTGAACGGGGTCATCATGGTCTCACCCGCTGATTATAAGGTTATCCGTGTAGGGGGCCCCGTATCCAGTGCCTTGAACCTTCCTTATTACACGGCATCGGCATGGCACCACAAAGCACTTCCTCCCGCCCTGCAAAACAAGGATTTGTTGGAAGTTCTTCCAGAGTCTGAAGAATATACCATCAACACACTTATCCCAGCCCTTGCCAAAGGTGGCTTTATGGCAACCGCGGAACGAACCGAGGTAGCCAAAAAAATGGCGTACTACTCCGGATTGAAGGAAAAGGATATCCTGGACCATAATTTGGTAGTTCCCACTCGGTTTTTTTGGAAAAATGTACTCAAGGATAAAGGAGGTTATACGGTCGGTCGCTTAGATAGTCGATATAAAGGCATAGATAAACAACTATTTGGCGAACGACCGGATTACAATTCTGAAATTACTTCTTGGTTACATAGTTTTACACCTGCCATCAATTATTATTTACAGGAAGAATTACAATTTAAAACAGATGTCAAATACAATATGTTCGGTCCAGTACGACCTTGGAACAATGAAGACGACAATACGAGGGACAACCTAAGACAGGCCATGGCACAAAATCCTTATTTGAATGTACTGGTCCAATCAGGATACTATGATGGTGCCACCACGTATTTCAATGCCAAATACACCATGTGGCAAATTGACCCTAGTGGTAGGATGAAAGACCGTTTTGAATTCAAAGGATACCGTTCTGGGCACATGATGTATTTGAGACGGGAAGATCTCAAAAAGGCGAATGATGATCTAAGAGCTTTTATCGTCAGGACCATGACCGATGGAAAAAGTGCAAAATATTGAGTTGAGATGCGAAAAGGTTATTGTTTTCTGCTGGTATTTATATTAGTTGGCCTTCTTGTCCAAGGCAAAAAAAAAGTGATGGTCACTTCTGCATTTTCCATTTTGACCGAATTTGATAAAGTCCGGGATTTAACGATTAGTTCCTACGGAGACGAAGCTTATGTAACAATTCAATCCAATACGGAAGACAATTCCGGAATTTCAAAATTGCGAAAAGAAAATAGCGATTGGACGTTGGAGGTAGCGTCATTTTCAGGTACTTTCAAAGATTTGGAACCTTTTCTTTCGCCAGACGGTCTTCGTTTGTATTTCGTTTCCAATCGACCTCTGCAAGACAGTATACCGAAACCCAAGGATTTTGATGTTTGGTATGTAGAGCGGACTGAAAAAAATGCACCTTGGGGAAAGCCCAAAAATCTTTTGGCCCCCGTCAATTCAGAGGCCAACGAGTTTTATCCAGCACTAGCGAAGAACGGGAACCTATATTTTACGAGTGATAGGGAAGGTAGCATGGGAAAAGACGATATTTTCTTCAGTGAATGGACAGGCAAGATATTCGGACCTCCAACCGCCTTGGATGAAAACATCAACTCTCCCGGTTTTGAATACCATGCCTACATTTCCCAAGACGAATCTTACCTTCTGTTCGGAGCATATCGAAGCGAAGATGGACTCCGTAGCGGGGATATCTATATGAGCCAAAAAGATGAATATGGAATGTGGTCCAAGGCAAGACCACTACCAACTTCTATCAATTCAAAGCAAATGGATTATTGCCCTTTTGTGGATAAGGCCAATCAACAGCTCTATTTTACCAGTAGACGGGACTCTTTACCTGTCATGCCGATACCCTCCATCAAAAAGTTGAAAACGTATTTGGACTCATACCAAAACGGGACAAGTAGGATTTATAAGGCCTACTTTTCCATCCCTGACCAATAACAAACCATTCGAATGCAAAAGGGATTGGTCAGTATTTTGATTCCATTCAAGGATACAGAGGATTTTCTAGAGGAATGTTTGGATTCAATTTTAGCGCAAACGTATTTGGATTGGGAGGTAATCGCGGTGGATGATCACTCAGAGGACGAAAGCTATGGAATTGTTTCACAGTACGCCCAAAAAGATACCAGAATCCACCTGATGCGCAATCTAGGTAAGGGCATCATCCCGGCACTTCAGCTGGGATACAAAAATGCGAAAGGAAACTTTATAACCCGTATGGATTCTGATGATATCATGATGCCGCATCGTTTGGAAAAAATGAGGGCTTCCCTTCAAAAAAAAGGTCGAGGTCATTTATCCGTGGGCTTGGTGAACTATTTTTCGGACCGAGGTATAAGCAATGGGTATTTTAAATACGAAAACTGGTTGAACCGATTGACACGGACAGGTTCCAATTTTAGTGAAATTTATAAAGAATGTGTTATACCATCTCCCTGCTGGATGGCATTCCGTGAAGATTTCGAAGCATGTGGTGGGTTTCTTTCCGAACGCTATCCGGAGGACTACGATTTAAGCTTTCGATTTTATGAGCACAAAATGAAAATCATTCCTTGCAATGAGGTCTTGCTCAAATGGCGAGACTACGACCACCGCACCTCAAGAACCCACAAGCATTACGCACAAAATTACTTTTTGGATATCAAAACCCATTATTTTCTAAAATTGGACCGCGATGCAGAACGACCTTTGGTTATTTGGGGAGCTGGTTTTAAAGGAAAGACCATCGCAAAAAAACTCATTGCTGCTAATATTGATTTTACCTGGTTGTGTGATAACCCAAGAAAAATTGACAAAAAAATCTACGATCAACGCTTGCTTCATTTTTCCCAGCTCGCGACACTGGAAAATCCGCAAAGCATTATCACTGTGGCCAATGAGGAAGACCAGACGGAAATCGAAAACTACCTATTGAAACTAAGGCAAGTACCGATGAAAGACTACTTCTTTTTTTGCTGACCATTTATTGAAAACCCCCTAATCGAATTACCAAAGTCTTAACAACAAATCCCACCGAACCAATTTATTTTAATCAATATATTTGTTCAACCCTTTTAGGAATGCAATTAAAACATCCAGAAATTCTTTGGGCGCTTCTTTTACTCATCATCCCAATAATTATACACTTTTTCCAGTTAAGAAGGTTTAAGAGAACCCCATTTACCAATGTGGCCATGCTCCAGAAAGTGGTTATGGAATCGCGCAAAAGCAATACGCTCAAAAAATGGTTGCTACTTCTTACCCGGTTATTGTTGTTAACTGCATTCATCATAGCGTTTGCGCAACCCTACACGGCGAAAACCAATGCCTTGAAAAAAAGGGAGAACGTAATCTTTTTGGACAATTCCTTTAGCATGCAAGCCAAAACCAATGGTCTCAGTTTAATGGAAAAAGCCGTGCAAGAGTTATTGAAACATATAGATAAGGACGAGACCATAAGTCTTTTCACCAATACAAACACTTTTAAGGACGTGGCTATTGAAGACATACAAAATCGTCTTCTGGAACTCCAATTTTCCCATCAACAACTGAATTTGAAGGATGTAAAGCTAAAAGCCAGTACACTTTTTTCTTCAAACCCAGAATCACAAAAGAATCTTATTGTGATATCCGATTTTCAGAATCGAATGACGGGTACCGAACAGGACTCTACCCAATTGGTTACCTCTTACATGGTACCCATGCGCGCAAACGACCTATCGAATGTATCAATCGATTCCGTTTTTATTGAAGATACCGGAATGGAACAACTTGGGCTACAGGTTTTCTTGCGAGGTACCAACGTAAGTGAGCCCGTACCTGTTTCTTTGTTCAATGGAGATACCTTGATTGCAAAGTCAGCGGCAAATTTTGAAGAAAGTTTGAGCACAACACTGAATTTCAGCATTCCCAACAATCAGTCCATTACCGGCCAACTGGAACTTACCGATAGCGGTCTTGGCTATGATAATGTGTTTTTCTTTACACTTAATGAACGACCCAAACTTAAAATACTCAGTATTTCTGAAACCCTGGATACGGACCAATATTTAACACGTTTGTTTACGCAGGACGAGTTCGAGCTGTCCCAATTTCAGCTCAGCACGCTGGATTATTCTTTAATCGACAATCAAAATGTTGTGGTTTTGGATAATCTAAACAGCATCCCAACCGGTTTGGAACGTATTCTTACCACCTTTAAAGATAATGGGGGAAGCCTTGTTGTCATTCCTTCTCCAGAGATTGAGCTCAATTCATACAACGCGTTCTTGTCCAACTTTTTCAACTCCCGTTTTTATCAAGTACAGACCTCCGAGAAAAAAATTACCAGCATATCGTATGACCATCCTCTGTACCGAAATGTTTTTGAAAACCAAGTCGAAAATTTTGAGTATCCCAGTACGAAACAGTATTACCAACTGACTTCAGGAGCTCCAAAGATTTTGTCCTTAGAGGGCAACGATGCCTTTTTAGTTGGACTTGATGGTTTTTATTTGTTCACATCATCCCTATTGCCCGATTTCTGCAATTTTAAAAGCTCATCTTTAATTGTCCCAACCTTTTACAATATGGCACTCTCGGGCTTACAAACCCCTGAACGCTATCAAATCCTAGGTAAAACGAGTACGATAGATTTACCGGTAGTTTTAGGAAATGAAGAGATTCTCAATGTGGGAAATTCAAGAGAACAGTTTATTCCATTGCAACAGACCTTCCCTAACAAAGTTCGATTGACTTTCAATGAAAACCCAAAGACAGCGGGTATTTACGAGGTGTCGAACAGCGAAGACGGTATAACGAATATCAGCTTTAACTATCCTAGAAATGAAAGCCAGTTGAGCTTTACAGAGTTTGATGATTTGCCCAACACGACAATTAAGGAATCCGTTGGCTCTTTATTTCAACTTCTTGCCGAGGAGGCAAGTGTTACTCCTTATTGGAAATGGTTTGTTATTTTAGCGTTGCTGCTCGCATTAGTGGAGGTAATCATCCAAAAATTTGTTACATGAACATACTGCTGAAGTCGGCCAAAATTGTATCCCCAGGGAATTCGGTTTTACACTTAAAAAAAAGAGATATCCTTGTTAAAAAGGGAATCATCGAAAAAATAGCGACCTCCCTACCGACTCCGTCCAATACCAAGGTCTTCGCACACAAGAATCTTCATGTTTCCATAGGATGGCTGGATACCAGCGTTTGTTTCGGAGAACCGGGCCACGAGGAACGCGAAAATATCAAAAATGGCCTCCAGGTGGCAGCACAAAGTGGATTTACCCATATCATTTTAAATCCGAACACAGACCCAATACCAGATACCAGTTCGGACATTGTGTTTTTGAAAGAAAGGGGCAAAAGTATGGGCTGTAGACTACACCCTTTAGGAAGCTTGACCAAGAACAGTTCAGGTATGGATTTGGCGGAGCTCTATGATATGCACAATGCAGGGGCTATCGGGTTTTACGACTTTAAAAAGCAAATCATCAATCCCAATCTTTTGAAAATCGCCTTGCTTTATGCCCAGAATTTTGATGGTTTGGTCTTTTCATTCCCGGAAGACAAACAAATTAAGGGGAAGGGAGTGGTAAACGAAGGAAATGTATCAACCACTCTGGGGCTCAAGGGAATTCCAGGGTTGGCAGAGGAGCTGCAGATTTCGAGAGATCTTTATGTTTTGGAATATACCGGGGGTAAACTCCATATTCCAACTATTTCATCCGCAAATTCCGTAAAATTGATAGCAAGTGCCAAGAAAAAAGGGTTGGACGTAAGCTGCAGTGTGGCCATTCATAACCTTGTTTTTACAGATGATACACAATACAACATTGACACGATGTTCAAAGTAAGCCCGCCTCTGCGCACAAAACAGGATAGCAAGGCGCTTTCAAAGGGATTATTGGAGGGAACAATTGATTTTGATACTTCAGACAACATTCCCTTGGACATTGAAGAAAAAAGGTTGGAGTTTGACCATGCACTTTCCGGTACTTTGGGAATGGAATCGGCCTTTGGTAGCCTGAATAAAATCTTTGATTGGAAGGATTCTATTTCCCTGTTGACCCGAGGTTGGGAACGGTTTGATATTCAAAAACCAGAAATTGCAATAGGTGCAGAAGCATGTTTAACGCTTTTTGATCCTCTGGAAGAATGGACGTTCCAAGAAAAAAATATAAGCTCAACCTCAAAAAACAGTATGTTTTTGGGCAGTACCTTAAAAGGTAGGGTTTTGGGTACTGTTTCGAACAACACCATAACCCTATAGTATTTTGAATACGCAAAAAGAAGGTAGAACCATAGCTATTGTTGCCTACATTACCATTGTTGGCAGTTTAATCGCCATTACCATGAACATGGAACCTAAGAACACTTTTGCACGATTTCACCTTAGACAAGCCTTTGGAATTCATTTAATGTACCATGGTTTGGCCATCGTTCTCACCTTTGCAGAAATCGTAGCGGCTTCCTTTTGGTTGTTCATCACCTACAGTATTTTACTTGTTTTTGGGGTATACGGTGCAGTAAACCTAAAGGTTCGCCCTATTCCTGTCATTGGGGCTTATTTTCAAAAATGGTTTACCTTTATCCAATAATTGAATACGATGTCGCCCACCCCACTCTCATTGGTCTATTTGATGAGACCCGCATTGGTTGAATCCCAAAAAAAACCTTCGATTTTTATGCTTCACGGTTATGGAAGCAATGAGGAAGACCTGTTTTCCTTTGCATCTGAACTTCCAGAAGAATATTCCATTTTTTCGGTCAGGGCTCCCTATGATCTTGAACCTTTTGGACATGCTTGGTACGCCATCAACTTTGATGCGGATTTTGGAAAATGGAGCGATGACGAACAAGCAAAACTATCCCGTACAAAAATCTTGAAATTCATCGAAGAAGCCGTTGAAACTTATCGTTTGGACCAGAATGAGGTTACGCTTTTGGGTTTTAGCCAAGGTACTATCTTGAGTTATTCCATAGCGCTGTCCTATCCAGAAAAAATAAAAAATGTGATTGCCCTTAGCGGTTACATTAACGAAAACATTCTTTTGGAAGGATATGAGGAAAAAAACTTCGATCACCTTAAAGTTTATGCCTCACATGGGCAGGTAGATCAAGTAATACCTTTGGAATGGGCCCAGAAGGCACCGGGAATCTTGAAAAAACTATCGATTGATTTCAAATTTGAGGAGTTTCCAGTAGGACACGGCGTATCGCCACAAAACTTTTATTCTTTTAAGACTTGGTTGGAAAATCAGACTTAATTGCTCCTTGCGTAAAGCAAATGATCTATGAGCGTAAAATCAATTCCCAAATCATCCTTGAGTTCATAGCGTATAACAACATCTCCCCAAAATTTCCCATCGGAAAAATCAGCCAATATCCATTTATGGTTAAGTACCTTTATTTTATTTATTTTGAAATTACCGTTCATCCCTTCATAGGGAACTAGGGGGTTATCCCCTTTAGTCTCATTGGTCTCCAATAGTTTGTCGGCTATATACCTTGCTGGGTCCTTTAAATTCAAGTGGTCAAAATACGCCAGGGCATCATCATTATTTTCCAAGGAAAAATATTGCATGTCCAAAATACGCAACTGTGCATTTTGCAATGAGTCCCTTAGCGCTGCTACTCGGTTCTGCGAATTCTGGATATCTTCATTGAGTGTTTTTTGTAGCGTATTGGTACTTACAAATTGGTAGAGCACAATTAATGCGGCGAAAACAAAGAGATATAAAAAAATCTTGTTTTTCATAACATGGGAATGTTGAGTGTTAAGTTATCATAGGCGAGAAATACATGCTCCGGTAGTTCTTTTTCTACTTCGGCATGAAAACCCAACAAATGACTGATGTGTGTAAAATATGTGGTTTCAGCCCCAACCAAGTCTGCAAATTGAAGAGCTTCTTCTAAATTGAAGTGGGAATGATGCGGTTCTTTTCTAAGGGCATTGACCACCAATATCTTGGCTCCCAAAATCTTTTGTATTTGGTCGTCTTCCATTCGTTTTACATCGGTCATATACACAAAGTCCCCTATACGGTAACCAAATACTTGCAGTCGGTTGTGATAGGCCTCAATAGGTATTACCTCTTGCCCTCCCAATTCAAAAGGGGTATCCTTGTACACCTGATTAACAATTACGGCAGGTGCACCGGGATACCTGTTCTCATCCGCAAAAATATAATCAAACCGTTGTTTGAGCGCTTGAACTACCCGTTGGTGGGCGAAAATTGGAATATCGCCCTGTCTAAAAAAGAATGGACGGATATCATCAATCCCAGCAGTATGATCCGCATGTTCATGGGTAAAAAGAATACCGTCCAAACGGTTGACCGCATTGGACAGCATCTGTTGCCTAAAGTCAGGACCACAATCCACCACATAGGTAAACTCGTTCCAAGATACCAAAACGGAGACCCGGAGTCGTTTATCTCGGGGGTCGTCACTAAGGCAAACGGGATGATTACTGGCGACCACGGGAATACCTTGAGAAGTACCGGTGCCCAAAAAAGTAATGGTCATCATATCATCCATGAAAATCAAAATTATAACTTATTTATGTAATTAGATGAAATGAAGAATGTAACTTTGTTAGCGATAAACCATTCCGCCATGTCTACCGTTGCCAGCGAACAAAGCGCTTTTGAGAATATACTCTCGATAAAGGCAAAAACACTTCGAATCAACCTCAATAAAAATATTTATGGCACTTTCGCAGAAATTGGTGCCGGGCAAGAGACGGCGCGCCAATTTTTCCGCGCTGGAGGGGCCTCTGGTACCATAGCCAAGGCCATGAGCGCTTATGATAAATCCTTCAGTGATGCTATTTATGGTATAGAAGATGACGGAAGATATGTAACGCAAGCGCGATTAAAACGAATGTTGGTCCATGAAATGAATTTGGTGGAAGAACGTATCGGTAGAGAAAATAATCCGGATTATTTGTTTTTTACGTATGCGAACACCGTAGCCACGATTGATTTTTCCAAACGCTACAAAGGTCATGGTTGGGTCGGAATCCGGTTTCAATTGAATCCCAAGCAAAAAGAGTACGATGAAATCATCCTGCACGTGCGTTTTAAACAAAATGAGGCCCGGCTACAACAGGAAACCTTGGGAACCCTGGGGGTTAATTTGATTTATGGCGCATTTTTTAAGCATAGTGAACCCCGGGAATTGCTGAAGGAACTTTATGACCACATTGATAAGGACACGCTGGAAATCGATATGGTCAACTTTATAGGTCCCAGTTTTAAAGGGGTGGACAATCGTTTGATGAGTCTTCAACTTATCCGTAACGACATGACGGACGCCGTTATGTTCGGGCCAGATGGGAACAACTTATTGCCAGCAGCGGTGCTTTATAAAAAGAATATCCTTGCGTTACGAGGAAGTTTTCGACCGGTTACCAAGGTAAATATGGATATGTTCCAAAAATCGTATGATATATTTATCAGGGAGCAAACCGTGGAGTACGAGAACACCATTGTTGTTTTTGAAATTACACTGTCCAATTTGAAGGCTTCCGGTGAAATTGATGAGCAAGATTTTATGGACCGAGCAGAACTACTGAGCTCGCTGGGCCATACGGTACTCATTTCCAAGTTCCAAGAATACTATAAACTGGTGGAGTACTTTAACAATTACACCAAGGCCAAATTAGGATTGACCATGGGTATCAATAACCTGGTGGATGTATTTGATGAAAAATACTATCGCCATTTGAGCGGTGGAATATTAGAGGCTTTCGGGAAACTGTTCTTCAAAGATTTAAAGGTATATCTGTATCCCATGAAGGACCCGGAAACGGGCCAAATTATGACCAGTAACAATGTCAAGGTGCACCCGCGTATGAAAGAACTGTACAAATTCTTTAAATACAATGGCAAGGTCATGGATATTATTGACTATGACCCGGATATCATGGACATTTTTTCCAGGGAAGTCCTAAAACGGATAACCAACGGAGAAGAAGGTTGGGAAGAAATGCTTCCGGAAGGTATCGCCGAAATTATAAAGGAAAAACAATTATTCAGTAGAAAGATTCTTGCCGAAAAGGAAAAGGCATAACCTGAATTTATGGCCAAAAAATACAACGGCACCTTGATAAGGTGCCGTTTTTTTTGGTTCAGTTAAGCAATTGGGCTGCATGGTCCTTTGTTTTTACTTTATCGATAACGCGCTCGATCACCCCCCCTTCGTCAATAATGAAAGTGGTTCTGTGGAGACCATCATATTCTTTTCCCATAAACTTTTTTGGGCCCCAGACCCCGAATGTTTCTATGACGGTATGGTCTTCATCCGCTAGCAAGGGAAACGGAAATTCATATTTGTTCTTAAAATTGGCCTGCTTCTTCTGGGAATCCTCACTAACCCCCAATAGCTCAAATCCCCTTTCCTGTAATAATTGATAATTGTCCCTCAAATTACAGGCTTCCGCCGTGCATCCCGGGGTATTTGCCCTGGGATAGAAAAAAACGACCAACTTTTTACCCTTATAGTCACCTAAATTAATTGTATTGCCATCTTGGTCTTTTGATGAAAATTCAGGTACTTTATCACCCACCTTTAATGTGTTCATAATTTTCCAAAAAATATTATGTTTAACTTATATTCCATAAAATTAAACAAAAATGCTTAAAAAGGATAAAGTAAATTTTACAATACAAAAATTAAGCGAGCTTTATCCTACCATTCCTGTTCCTTTGGACCATAAAGACCCATATACCCTTTTAATTGCCGTTTTATTGTCGGCACAGAGCACAGATGTAAGAGTCAACCAAATTACCCCTTTGCTATTTGAGAAAGCAGATAATCCATACGCTATGGTTCGCTTGTCCGTAGAAGAGATACGTGATATTATTAGGCCCGTGGGACTATCCCCTATGAAATCAAAGGGCATTCATGGTTTATCACAGATATTGATTGATAAATACAATGGGGAAGTTCCCAAAGATATTGCGCTTTTGGAGGAGTTACCGGCCGTTGGCCACAAAACTGCGAGCGTGGTCGTATCCCAGGCTTTTGGTATTCCAGCCTTTCCGGTGGACACACATATTCATCGCCTCATGTACCGATGGGGCTTCAGCAATGGAAAAAATGTGGTACAAACGGAAAAAGATGCCAAGCGTTTGTTTCCCCAAGCACTTTGGAACGATCTACATCTTCAGATTATATGGTATGGCAGGGAATACTCCCCGGCTAGGGGTTGGAATCTGGAAAAAGATATCATTACTAAGACGATAGGTCGAAAAACAGTGCTCAACGACTACTACAAAAACAAAAAAGACCGCTAAAAGCGGCCTTTTATTTACATTTTACCAAGTCTAGTTCAAGGTAATCTCAAACTGGTGCCTATCGCAATCAACAACTCGCATCGATTTTGAATAATTCAGTAAAAAATCAATAGTCTGTTTTCGAGTTTTTACTGTTCTGGTAATTTTTTGTTCTTCAGAGTAAATATTTTCCATATTCCAGCATTAATGTTACACTTAGATAACGCCGCTGAAATGGAAATATTGCAGACTTCGACGGAATGCAGATTAATTCGTTAAAACGATATTGTGACGGTCTACTATTTTTCGCAGATTGATAAGTGCATATCGCATTCGTCCTAAAGCGGTATTGATGCTGACCCCAGTATTTTCCGATATTTCCTTGAAGCTCATATCCTTGTAGATTCGCATGACCAAAACTTCTTTTTGATCATCTGGAAGTTCGTCTATGAGCAAGCTCAAATCTTTATCTATCTGTTCTTTTATGATTTGCTTTTCCGCGTTTAGCTTGTCATCCTTGATTACAGAAAAGATGTTGAAATCATCACTGCCCTCAAATTTGGGCATTCTTTTGTTCTTCCTGAAATAATCAATAATAAGATTGTGCGCAATGCGCATTACCCAAGGCAAAAATTTTCCTTCTTCGCTGTAAGAACCTCGCTTGAGTGTTTTAATCACCTTAATAAAGGTATCTTGAAAAATATCCTCGGCAACATCGCGGTCGAGTACTTTGGAATAGATAAAACTGGAAATTCTTTGGTTGTATCGGTTGATAAGTGTTTCTAGAGCTTTTTCGTCTCCAGAAATATAGTTCTTTACGAGTATCGAGTCGTCAATCTGTAGTTCCATACAAATTACTTTTTTGGTTAAAATTAGACACACCCTTACCAAAAAAGGAGGCACTGTATATTAGTTTAATTTTAAAAAAGTAAATATCGCTGTATAGGCCTATCAAGTTATTAAT
>NZ_CAKZYF010000181.1 GCF_937884665.1 uncultured Allomuricauda sp.
CCCCAAATCTTACCTTATCAAGGAACTTGATATACCAGAACTTAACCGCCGTGGATCCGCGTGCGTTTTTTAGTGGCCACGGCGTGGCCAGGTGAAGAAAAACGGATGTGGGGCGGTAAGGCCTACTTGCTTTGATTCCGTTCCCATGGTGGGTGTCTTTGACACAAAGACCATGACAGGGGAACAACCCCATTTCAAGGATTGGTTTTGGCGTTGTTTTTGATTGAAAAACCATGACAAAACAAGCCTAAAAACATTGAATATTACCTTTGAAAATCGTATCTTTAAAGGACAAAACATACACATGAAAAAAGAGCAAGATTTGACTATCACACAAGAAATGAACCTTAGTAGAGCGCTGGTAGATTCTGGTGTTAAGGAGTGCAAACACGGCTTTGTAGTAATGGGTATGTGCGTGGAGTGTGGGGAGGAAGTGAAGTAAAAAAGGGGCCGAAGCCCCATTCTTACTTTAACTTTTGAGATTCAGTAACAATGTCGTTCTGAAAGCTCTCTAAAATCTTCTCGATTTCTAACAGTAAAAGCCTCGTAAATGGTATTACCACTTCTGGCTTGTTCATCTTTGAGATGACCCCTATGCGATGGTCGTCCTCGTTTGTCAGCTTTATGCTGAAGTGGAATTGCTTTTCTTCTGAATCATCATCGTCCACAAAGTCATTCTGTAACTCCTTAGCGAGTATTTCCATTTCGGCCAGTTGGGTCTTCACATTATCCCGTTTTACCTTGAGCCTGTTGTACCGATCTCGTAAAAGTTCCATTTTATGGTAATGGGACATTAGACCGTCAAAGGCTTTCTCAGCATCCTGTTCTTTGGAAGATTCGGCAGCCACGACCTCGTTTTTGACCACCACGGGGGTTTCGCTTTTCTTGTCCGTTGTGGTAGTCGTTTTCTTGTTTCGGGAATTACTAGTTCCTTTTTGCATGATATAAAATTTATAAGTTAATAGTGCCGGCACAACCAACAGTAAGCCCTCGGGCGATGGAGAGAGTCAGGACGGAACCAGGGTGTGTGCACCCGGTGGTAAAAATTGGGTGGACCTCCTGGAGGTGGTTCCGATTTTTACCAGGTCTGTCTTGACCGGGCAAAGGCGGCTTGGTTAACTTGCAGTATTGACGTAATGAAAGAGATATGGATTTTGAGGGTTCGATACCCGATTAAATCCAAACAAGTACTGAAATATCGATATGGTTGGTTTCTATCTTCGTTCCTATATTTCGAGTCTACGATGACATTGTATTAATTGACACTCTTTTTTTGATAGCGCAACATAATTCCACTGCAAAGATTTGGACGGTGCAAAACGGCTTTACCATATGCAAAATTTTTCGGCCTAACGGGAAAATTTTTGTAGCGGTCGTGAACTTCCCATATGATGCCAATTGCCCCCGGTGTCCTAGTCTTTTATTGGCATGAAATTAATGTTTAATCAAAAACAGAAAAGATGTCAAAAGTAAAATTCAATGCAGCGCAAACAGTTGGTAAATTTGAAAACGAAGAGGGTGAAACCAAGTACAATTATCTTAGTCTCGGTGTGGTGCTCGAAAATGAGGAAGGCCATCTGTCCCTCAAGCTAAATGCCCTACCATTACCCAATCAAAAAGGGGAAGTCTGGATTAACCTGTACCCGATTAAGTAGGGTTGGTAATTGGCCCC
>NZ_CAKZYF010000182.1 GCF_937884665.1 uncultured Allomuricauda sp.
AACACGGACAAGGGTTGGCCCAAGTTAAAGGAGGTCTAGAACTGAATATTATACCATATCATGGCTAAGCGGCTACCCAAACAGCGGATACCTTGACGAAATTAAGAATAGCAGATATTCTTATTCCCGTACTTACAGCAGGTCTGGCCATTTGGGTCATGTGGAAGTACAGCCTGTCCGAAGAAAGGGCGAAGGAGATAAAGGCCCAATTGGAAGAACGTAGAGGAGTTTTATCCTAAATCTTAAGAAGAAGGAGTTTATTCAGTAAAAGCAGAACGATGTCAACAAAAATAATTATTGTGATTTTAGGGGTTTTATTCATTTTGGATGCCCTACTAGGAGGTATAAAAGGAAGTTCTGGAAAGGGGCTCATCAGCTCTAAACTTGGTGTGCCTTTAGGTCTCATTGGCGTTTTGATGATGATTTTTGGTAGCTACTCCTCGGATTTGGTGAACTACAACACGCGTATTGAACAAGTCTCAATCGGAAAAAAGCTGAAAATTGATGGCCCTGTAAATTCGGTAAAAGTGGTTTCTCCAATTGACAAGGATTCGGTGGATTGCCGTATTTTGACCATGGGAGTCTACCCGGAATCCCATACCAAGGATATTTGGGTGGTCATTAGACCTACGGATGATAGATATTATCCACAATCGGACCATACCAATACATCCTATAAATTGGATGGCGAATGGCAGGTGGTCACCCGTTTTGGTGGTGATAAGGGAGAGGTTTATGATTTAATAATTTATGAAGCGGATTCCGGTGCGTCATCCTTTTTCAGTTCTACAATTGAAAAATGGAAAAAAGCGGAAGACTACCCCGGACTAAAGCTGGAGGAGATGCCCCAAGGAGCAAAAGAATTAGAACGTCTTAAAATCTATACTAGAAAAAATTGCAGGGGTGTTTTTTAGAATTTGATAAGAAAATGAAAGCGGGGTAGGTCTCCTGGGGAAGCATACCAAAAAATTACGGGAAACGCATATTGTTAAAGTAGGATTTTACGATAAGGGCCCAAAAAACGATTAATACCAGATAAACGAAAATTATGTCGTCATCAAGAAAGGAAAAGTATTTAGCATTAGCCTCACTCGACTACAACGGAAAGTCCAGTGGAGAATTAAAAAAGCTCTGTAAGGAGTTTTTGGAAGGCGGTATGCACGGGCTGTGTTTTAGCCCGTATGAAGAAGGGCAAAAACCGGGAGAACAGATATCCGAGGACCAGATCAGGAGAAGAATGGAAATTATACGGCCCTACACCGACTGGGTGCGTTCTTTCTCATGTACAGAAGGCAATGAACTGATTCCAAAGGTAGCTAGGGAATACGGTATCAAGACCATGGTGGGCGCATGGTTGGGAGATGACCCAAAGATAAATGAACAGGAAGTGGCCAATTTGATTGAACTGGCAGGAAAAGGTTATGTTGATATCGCCGCGGTGGGAAACGAGGTCCTATTGCGCGGGGATTTAACGGAAGACGAATTGTTGGCCTTTATGGGTCGCGTAAAACAGGCCATACCTGATGTCCCTATGGGATATGTGGACGCCTACTACGAGTTTTCCGACCATCCTAGGATTGCAGATGCTTGCGATGTGATTTTGGCCAACTGCTATCCCTTTTGGGAAGGTTGCGATTTGGATTATTCGTTACTCTACATGAAAGATATGTTCCAACGGGCCGTGCGGGCGGCAAATGGTAAAAAAGTTATCATTTCCGAGACAGGTTGGCCCAGTCAGGGAACAAACCTGGAAGGCGCGTACCCCTCTCTGGACAATGCCTTAAAATATTTTATGAATACCCAAAAATGGGCACAAGAAGACAATATTGAGGTTTTCTACTTTTCTTCTTTTGATGAATCCTGGAAAGTGGGTGCAGAAGGGGACGTAGGAGCTTATTGGGGTCTTTGGGATGCCCAGGAGCATCTAAAATTTTAAACATGGAATTTCCCCAAGCTCGGATTAACTTCTAATTCTTTTTCCACATCAATTTTGGTCAATTCTTCAGGTTTTTATTTCTTAGGTATCTAAAATTGAAGTATGATATTGTTTGTGGATATGGATGAGGTTATTGCCGATACCTATAAAGCCCATGTGGATTTGTACAATTCAGATTTTGGAGCCTCCCTTACCTTGGAGGAGTGCCAGGGAAGGGAAGTATGGCAATGTGTGCCCGAAGAACATCAACAAAGCATTAGAAAGCATGCCTATACGGTTGGCTTTTTTAAGGATTTGCCCGTAGTGGAAAACAGTCAGGAAACACTGGAGCAGTTGAATCAGAAATACGAACTGTACATTGCTTCAGCAGCGATGCAATTTCCGAACTCCCTTAAAGAAAAGTCAGATTGGCTGGATGAACATTTTCCTTTTATTCCTTGGCAGCGTCGGATACTTTGCGGGGACAAACAGATTTTAAAGGGGGATATTTTAATAGATGACAGAAGTTACAATCTGAAACGTTTTACGGGAAGGTCCATTTTGTTCACATCACCCCATAACGTGAACACGACCGGTTTAGAGCGTGGCGATTCTTGGTTGGAAATCGCCGACAAACTTTTGTAACTTGCGGTATGCCCATTCTACGCCATTTTACAAACCTATTTTGTCTCAGCTGTCTCCTTTGTTTAAATGCATGTCAATCGCAATCGAGATTGATTCAGGGAGAGATGACAACGCGCAACGAGGAAGATTTAAAATACTATCTCTACTACCCCGAAGGGTATGATTCAAACCCAGGGGCCAAATTTGGGGTATTGCTCTTTTTACATGGTGGCGGTGAATCCGGAATGACTTTGGATGCGATTACCAATACAGGACCTCCTAAAATGCTGGTGGAAGGAAAACAATTTCCTTTTTTAGTTTTGGCGCCCCAAAATCCCCATAAGAAAAAATGGTGGAACACCCAGGCTTTGATGCTCTTGTTGGAGGAAGTGGTTCAAAATAATCGAATTGACCCAAAAAGGATATATTTGAGCGGATTAAGTAGGGGTGGCAGTGCGGCGTGGAGTCTAGTGGTCCAATATCCCGAAAGATTTGCTGCCATGGCCGTGGTTTGCGGTATGACCCCTTTGCCCTACGCCCATTGGATTGATAAGGAAATGCCGATATGGGTTTTCCATGGCGCCGAAGATGAAGTTGTTCCAATATCAGAATCTGACCAAATGGTACGTCGATTAAAATCCATGGGATATATGGTTCGGTATACAAGATATAAAGATGTTGGGCATGATTCGTGGCATAAGGCGTATGGAACGGATGAATTGTATGCTTGGTTATCAGAACAAAGAAGAAAATGATGAAGGCTCTTATTTTTTTAAGTTTGCTAGTCTTAGGGTTGTCTTGTAAGCACCAAGGGAATCCTCCGAAGCAAGCCATACTATCCGGTACGGACAGTATTAAGGTGTCCAAAGAAGATACGGTACTACCCAAGGTTCAGAAGAAACCCTTGAAATCATTCGAGGGACTAGCGGATACCACATTCGTCCGTCTAGCGGATTTTAGCAATGACTTTGTGTATGACTTAAGATACGCTACCAAGAATAACTTTTTGAAAGAGAAAGTATATGATTGCGCTGAGTGTTACGTCCGGGTAAAGACGGCAAAAGCCCTTGTTCAAGTGAACAAAGCGTTTATGGAAAAGGGATTTAGGATTAAGTTTTTCGATTGCTACCGCCCCAATTTTGTACAGTTCAAGATGTGGAAGCTCGTGCCCAACCCACAGTATGTAGCCAATCCGGTTAAAGGTTCCATTCACAATAAAGGTGGGGCTGTTGACATCACACTGGTCGATTTTGAAGGTACTGAACTGGACATGGGCACCGATTTCGATTTTTTTGGAAAGCGTGCCTACCACGATAATACGGATTTACCCGAATTGATATTGAACAACAGGAAGTTGCTCAAGGAAACCATGGAAAGTCATGGTTTTTGGTCCATTCGAACAGAATGGTGGCACTATACCCTATCTGCGGGTTCAAATGATAAAATAGCGAATTTTAAATGGGATTGCCCTGGGAACTAAAACTATCTTTTCCTAGAACCTAAACTTTTTGGCAGCAAATGACCCAGTTTTTTTCATCCCTTGTTTTCGTAAAAAACCAGTAGTTTTCGCCTCCATCCAAAATTTGATGTTTTTTTCGTAAAGCTGCCACGGTCAAAGGAAAATTACGGGAAGTGATGTTTGCCTTTATATTTTTTAGTCGCTTTGCGGATGTCTTATTGTAGGGAATTGTGGATTTTATGCTGAAACGTCTTCCAGGAAATTCAACCAATTTGTCCGAAGTGTACAGATGCGAGTGCCTGTGCAGCTTTTTTAACCCAAATCGATTTCCTATAGTTTTGAAAGCACCGGCCTTTAAAATAGCTGGGTTTGGTTCATACAAATAGGTTTGGGGAAATCCTAAATGAAGCGCCTGCAAGCTTTCCTCTTTCTCATTGAAGTTAAAAATTTCGATTTTTTGACCTTCTAGGTTGGCACAGGTATACTCAATTTCTTCCCCAAAATCCTTTTCGAGGATGTATAAAACCTCCTTAACTTCATTCTTTACCGCGACGATATGAATCTTTTGAACACCACCTAACTCCTTTCTTGCTTGGGTAATATCCAAAAGGGGAGAAGTTTTTAAGAGTATTTTTTTAGCTCTTTTGAAAAGTATTGGAAGCAGTTCGGGGACAGCGGGTTCAGAATCTGCGAGCAAAAAAACCTTTCCTTTTGAGGTATTCCGTCTAGAAGGGTCGATAAATATCCAGTCATAGGTTTGTGTGGATTCCATTAAAAACCGACCACCATCTGTAGCTCGACATTGCACATGTTTCGTATTGAATTGGTCAAAATTATGTTTGGCGATGGCGCTTAATTCTGGATTGATTTCACAATGTAGGACCGCATCCATTCGCTTGGAGAAAAAGTAGGAGTCAACTCCAAATCCACCGGTCATGTCCAAGAGCTGTTTTCCGGCGACCAGTGAAGCTTTATATTGTGCCGTGATTTCGGAACTGCTTTGTTCGATATGCAATTTTGGAGGGTAATAAATACCTTCCGTTCCAAACCAGGTGGGCAACTTGTTTTTCGCTTTTTTCTTCGATTCCAGTTGTATGGCCAGCTCTCTTTGGGATATTCCTTCGAACAGAGGTTTTAGAAGTAAAACAGACATGATGTCAGCATTCCAATTTTTATCTTTAAATTCTTGAACACCAATATTTAATATTTTTCTATTCAAATAATTTCTATAAGTTTTTGGTCAATTTTTTAACGAAGGCATTTCCTGCTAAAAACTCCTTTAGAATTACTTTGATTGCCGTGTAACCTGGTACTGCGACCACCATGCCCACCACACCAAAGAGCAGGCCCGCTATGATAATGACAAGAAAGATTTCAAGTGGGTGCGATTTCACGCTGGTCGAAAAAATAAAGGGTTGCGAAAAGAAATTATCGATAAGTTGCCCAATGGCAATTCCAATTAAAACATAACTGGCCTTAGGTAAAATCACGGTGCTAAAATCCGCACCCAAAAAACTCGTCATGGTCAAGGTGATCATGATTACCCCTCCTATAATGGGACCTACATAAGGGATAATGTTGAACAAAGCACATAAAAAAGCAATGACGATGGCGTTTTCAACACCTACGATGAGCAGGGTAACGGTATAAATGACAAAAAGGATGAACAATTGAAGTAATATACCACCAAAATAGCGGGAAAGGAGATTGTTGATTTTTTCAATGGATGTAACTAGGTTCCCTTCTTTTTGGTCCGGTACAAAAATCAAAATTCCATTTTGGAGCAATTTGCTGTCCTTCAAAAAGAAGAATGAGATGAACAAAACGGAAAACAATCCGATGCTGAAATTACTCAATACGTTGACAAATGAATTCAGGAAGTTGGGAATAAAACCCAAATCAAGTCCCTGTATGACGCTTTCTTCCAAGCCGGATTCTTTTATTAAATCGTCCACGCTATCAGTAGTGGCACCAAAATACTCCAGAATCTCGAAATATAGGGCGTTGATATTGCTTTTGAAGTCCTCAATGTCCAAAAGGGACAAATTTTTACTTTGTTCTGATATCAAAGGAATGAAGAGCGCTAGAATACCCAAGAACAGTCCTACCATAAACACCATGGTACTGACCACCGCCAAGGTATTGGGAAATTTAAGTTTCCTTCGAAGGAACAAAACTGCAGGTCTTCCCAAAAGTGCGATTACTGCCGCTATGGCCAGATAGGCAATGACAGAGGTGATTTTCATCAAAAAATAAACCAATAGCGCTACACCAACTATAATGGCGACCGCTCGTAAAATTCCATTGGAGATGGTCTTGGCATTCATTGGTCAGTTTTTAAAAGCATATTCAACTATGTTCGCTCCCATTTGCAGGGCTTTTAATCGTACCTCTTTCGGGTCATTGTGTACTTCCGCATCTTCCCAACCATCGCCCAGATCACTTTCGTAAGTGAACAAGAGCACAAGACGGCCATTATCAAAAATTCCAAAAGCTTGGGGGCGTTTTCCATCATGTTCGTGTATTTTGGGCAGTCCGTCCGGGAACCGATACTTTTGATTGAATATGGGATGGTCAGCGCCAAGTTCTTCCAAGGGTTTATTGGGAAACACTTTTTTGATTTCCCTCCTCAAGTAAGGTTCCATACCGTAATTGTCATCAATATGTAAAAAACCTCCAGATAGCAGATAGTTTCTAAGATTTTCGGCCTCCTCACTTGAAAAAAAAACGTTTCCATGCCCCGTCATATGGATCATTGGATATTGAAAAATAGAAATACTTCCCACCTCAATGGTCTCAGGTTGGTCATCTAATTTAGTATTGATATTTTCATTACAAAACGCGATAAGATTGGGCATGGCGGTCGGGTTGGAATACCAATCCCCGCCACCGCCGTATTTTAATATTCCAATCTGTTGGCAATGAACTAGATGTATCATAAAAAACGTTAAAAAAACGGGGATTCGGGTAAGTTGGACCATTACATTACGATTAAGATACAATACCAAAAGTAACGTATTCTTGTTTAAAAAGATCTCCGTAACATCAATTGCATTTTTGGGTATGGCCGTTGTGGCGTTTTACACAGCCAAACTGGAAGATGGAACAAAGTATTCAGAACAGGAAATAGTGGAAGATGAAACCAATTTTCCGGCCATTGTGGTCATCGAATTGTTTACCTCACAAGGTTGTTCCAGTTGTCCTCCTGCGGATGTACTCCTGGAAAAAGTGAAAAAGCAATATCCTGATGAAGTTTTTGCACTATCCTATCATGTAGATTATTGGAACTATATTGGTTGGGAAGACCCTTTCAGCAAATCGCGCTACACGAAAAGGCAGAGTTATTACAATCAGAAATTGGGGTACCGTGGCAATTATACACCAGAAGCCATAGTTAACGGAAAAGAACATTTTGTGGGTTCGAGCAGTACAAAAATGTATGCCAAAATCGATAAGTACAAAGTACAAAAAGCACAAAATCAGGTTACCTTGGGCAATTTGGATAGAAATGGAAATTCGATTGCATTTACCTATGCTGTTGAAGGGGATATTTCCGAGAAGACCCTTAGGGCCGTTTTAGTCTTGGACGAGCGCATCACTTCCATAAAGCGTGGAGAAAATAGGAACCGAACACTCAAGAATAGCAATATTGTTGTATCCGAAAGTTATAATGAGCTCAAGAGGGCAAAAGGTAGGGCCACCATCTCGATTCCCGCTTTGGTCCGAGAAGATGAGAACACAACGCTGTTTTTGTTAGTGGAAGACCAGAATTTGGACATAACCGGGGCCGTCCAAAAAAAGGTGTGATCATTCCATATTTATCAGGGCAATTGCGGAACAAGCCATTAGTGCAGCAGTTTCCGTACGAAGACGATTGGTCCCCAATGAAAGGGGAAGATATCCCTTGGAACCTGCTTTATGGATTTCCCTTGGGGAAAAATCTCCCTCCGGACCGATCAGGACAACGATGTCCTTTTTAGGTGGTATGTCCTGTATCAACTGCTTTTTTGTGTCATTTGCACAATGGGCAATAAACTTTAAGGTAGTTCTTTCCCTTTCAACGAAATCCGTAAAAGGAACAGGAGCATTGAGTTTGGGAAGAAACGTTTGAAGGGACTGTTTCATGGCTGCTTGGAGAATACGTTCCATGCGTTCCAGTTTTAGTGTTTTTCGCTCCGATCTCTCGCAAATAACAGGTGTAATTTCATCCACGCCAATTTCCGTGGCCTTTTCCAAAAAGAAAGCATACCGGTCATTTAGTTTGGTGGGAGCCACCGCCAAATGCGTCGTGTACGCCTTGGGGGTAGATTGACTCGTTCTACCGATAGCAACTTGACATGCTCGTGGGTTTGCCACAATTATTTCCGCTTCGAACAGAAATCCTTTGCCATTCGTAATTTGAAGAAGATCTCCCTCTTTCTTTCGCAAGACTTTCAGTATGTGTCTGCTTTCCTCTGAGGAAAATGAAAAGGTATCGGTATCCTTGTGAATATTTGGACTGTAAAAAAGTTGCATCGGTATTCAATATATGTGAAAAAATTACACACCAACGGCGTATCTCGCTTTTGCCGCAACAGTTTGATCGGTAAATCGATTCTCTAAAAATTTGAGGTACCCCACAATTCCGATCATCGCAGCATTATCCGTGCAATATTGAAATTTTGGGATATAGGTCGTCCATCCCAAATTCTCTCTAGCATTTTCCAAACGTGCCCTGATACCTGAGTTGGCCGCTACACCGCCCCCAATGGCAATATGCTTTATGCCGGTTTGTTCTGCCGCATCTTTCAGTTTTTCCATTAGAATTTCCAGAATGGTATATTGTATGGAAGCACAAATGTCTTCTAGGTTCTCCTGGGCAAAGTTTGGGTTGGACCGGGTTTCCCTTTGTAAAAAGTAAAGAATACTGGTCTTTAATCCACTGAAACTAAAGTTAAGTCCCTTCACTTTGGGTTTGGGAAATAAAAATGCATGCGGATTTCCCATTTTGGCATACTGGTCCACCAAAGGTCCACCGGGATAGGGTAATCCCATCAGTTTGGCACTTTTGTCAAAGGCTTCGCCAACCGCATCGTCCAACGTTTCCCCCAATACCTCCATATCAAAATAATGGTTGACCTTGACAATCTGGGTATGTCCGCCACTTATGGTCATGGCCAAAAATGGGAAGGGGGGTATGCTCATCTCTTCGTCTTTTATGAAATGCGCAAGAATGTGGGCTTCCATATGGTTTACCTCTATTAACGGAAGATTTAATGCCAAGGCAAGTGATTTGGCAAAGGAAGTGCCCACCAAAAGCGAACCCATGAGGCCAGGCCCTCGGGTAAAGGCTATGGCGGAAAGTTGTTTTTTATCGATATTTGCCTTGGCCAAGGCCTGATGGACCACAGGTACAATATTTTGTTGATGCGCTCGGGACGCAAGTTCGGGTACCACACCGCCATATTTTTTGTGGACCTCTTGGGTGGCCACCACATTGCTCAATACCTTAGTGTTGCACAGAACAGCGGCAGATGTATCATCGCATGAAGATTCTATGCCTAGGATGTAATTATTTTTGGTAGTCACAAGCTTTGGAACAAAAATTGGTCATGCAAAAGTAAAACATAAAGCACTATCAGAAAACTTAGGAAAATACTGGTCCGACTGTTGCTATCCCTTTTACTTTTAATGGTACTGGGTTCCTTGGTACTTTCCCTTCCCGCAGTTCAGACAAGACTTGCAAAATATGCGACCGAGTCCCTGAATGCGGAGTTTGGAACTTCTATTTCCATCGACCGGTTAAGCCTTTCCTTATTCACCCTAAACACGGGTCTTAAGGGAGTTTATGTTGAGGACCATAAACAAGATACCTTGGCATACATTCACAAACTGTCAACCTCCATTCTCAACCTTCGCAATATGGCCAATGGAAAAATGGAATTTGGGGATATCGCGCTGGATGGTTTGATTTTTAATTTAAAAACTTATTTTGGAGAAGATGATACCAATTTGGATGTTTTCGTGGCCAAATTGGACGACGGTCAGCCTCGGGCCCCAGGTACGCCTCCATTTCTAATGACATCTGATGAAATCGAAATTTCATCGGGACGGTTTACCTTGGTGGATGAGAATCTGGAAACCGAAGAGACCCTGAACTTTTCAGATCTTGAGGTAAAAGCAAGTGATTTTCAGATTCTAGGCCCTGAAGTAACCTTGAAAATAGAGGCACTGTCCCTAGAAAGTAAACGGGGAATACGTTTGCAAAAGCTGTCTACAGATTTTAAGTATACCAAGCAGCAGATGCGCTTTGATTCTCTACGGATAAAGACCGAACAATCGCAATTAAAAGGAGATTTGGTTTTCAATTACAATAGGGAAGACCTTTCTGATTTTGTGGACAAGGTCAACGTTTCTGCCAACTTTGATCAATCTACCATTGCGCTAAACGAGATCAATAGCTTTTACAACCAATTTGGTTCCAATAAAATGGTCACCTTTTCAGCAAATATCAGTGGTATACTCAATGATCTAAAGGTTCAGGAGCTTTTTTTGGAATCGGAGAATACCGGTATTCGGGGAAATTTTGTCTTTCAGAACATCTTTAGTGATAAAGCTCCTTTCATTTTACGGGCAGAGCTGGGGAATTTGACTTCCAGTTATTACCAACTCCGATCGCTATTGCCTAAAATATTAGGGAAAAGTATCCCTTCATCCTTCCAAAAATTAGGGCAGTTCACCGTAAGGGGCGATGCGGAGATTACCGAGACTTCTCTGGATGTAGAAATAAACCTCAATACTGCTATCGGTAGTAGCTATACGGACCTTCAAATGACAAATATCCAGACCATTGACGACGCTTCGTACATAGGATTCATCTCACTGATTGATTTTGATCTTGGAAAATTTGTAGATGACGCCCAATTGGGTCTGGCAAGTTTGGATGTGAATGTGGAGGGAAAGGGCTTCATTTCAGAATACCTGAATACTGAGGTCATTGGCGAAGTCTATAAATTTGAATTCAACGGATATTCATATCAGGGGCTTAAAGTATCGGGGGTTTTGAAAGAAGAACTTTTTGATGGCTCGTTGAGCAGCACCGATGAAAACTTTAAGTTCGATTTTACCGGACTGGCCGATTTTGGAGAGGACTCTAATAAGTTTAACTTCATAGCATCGGTGGATTATGCCGATTTAAAACGCTTGAATTTTATAAATGACAGTGTTTCGGTTTTCAAGGGAGATCTTAATATGGACATTGAAGGAAATACTCTTGATAATGTTGTGGGGCAGCTCAGATTTTCAAATACAACCTATCAAAACAAAAATGAAACGTATTATTTTGAAGATTTTGCCATCTCGTCTTCTTTTGATGCCGATACGGTCCGTACCATTGATATTAACTCCACTGATATAATTACCGGTTATGTTAAAGGAAAATTCAAGGTGGGGGAAATTGGGAAGCTCGTACAAAATTCTATAGGCAGTATTTACACAAATTACAAGCCTTTTGAGATTTCCAAGGGGCAGCAATTGAATTTCAATTTTAAGATTTACCGCAAAATTGTTGACGTCTTCTTTCCTGAAGTGGTTTTTGGTCCAAATACCTTTATACGCGGGAACATAATGGCGGATGAAAGTGATTTCAAGTTGACCTTTAAATCCCCAAACATTGAGGCCTACGGCAATACTTTTGATAATTTGGAGCTTAAGATAGATAATAAGAACCCCTTGTTCAACACCTTCATATCGGTTGAAGATATGGCGACGATATACTATGACGTCAAAGATTTCAATCTTATCAATACCACACTAAAAGATACGCTGTTTTTTAGGACCGAATTTAAAGGAGGTCAGGGTTTTGATGATAGCTACGATCTCAACTTTTATCATACGTTCAACAAAGCGAATAAGTCGGTCATCGGTTTAAAGAAGTCTGAAATAAACTTCAAGGAAAATACTTGGGTATTGAACAAAGAGGGCAATAGTAAAAACAAGGTCATTTTAAATCGGACCCTGGACAGCATCTGGATTGAGGATTTGGTTATGGACAACAATAATGAAGAACAGATTCGCTTACGGGGCGAATTGGCCGATTCCACATATAAAGACCTGGACCTTCAGTTCAAAATTGTCTCCCTGGATAAGATAACCCCTTCGATTGACAGCTTAAAATTGGATGGTGTTGTCAACGGTTTTCTAAACATCTTACAAAAGGAGGGAAAGTATCTGCCCACTTCCAGTCTCAATATCAATGATTTTAGTGTAAATGGCGCAAGACTGGGGGATTTGGAGGTCGGTATTTTTGGAAACAACGACCTTACCCAATTTGGTATCAGCACTTGGTTGGATGACAATGGCAAGGAAAAGATGGCGATCAACGGAAAGCTGACCAATCGGAATAGAAATACGAAGTTGGACTTAACTGCTAATTTTAAGGATTTTGACCTAGAACCTTTCAGCCCCCTTGGAGAGGATGTGATTTCCAACATCCGGGGCAAGCTCAGTGGAACGGTAAAGGTCCTGGGTAAGGCAGAGAATCCTTCCATAAATGGTGTTGTGACCCTAAATGAGGCAGGAATAGGGATACCTTACTTAAATGTGGACTACAACTTTGCCCCATTTTCTAGGGTTCGCCTTTTTGATCAAACTTTCTATTTTGAAAATATTGACCTTTCTGATGTTGCGGAAGGTACGACGGCAACCTTGGATGGGACCATAAATCATACCGCTTTTGGCGATTGGTCCCTCGATTTGGATGTGGACACCAACAACAATCGCTTCATGATTTTGAATACCGATTTTAACGAAGACGCCCTTTATTACGGTAAAGGTTTTATAAACGGAACAGGAAGCATTTACGGAGCAACAGATGCTTTGACCATTGCTGTGGACGCAACAACGGGTCCAGGAACTTCGTTAAAAATACCCTTGAGTGATGTAACTTCGGTCGGAGACTATTCGTTTATCAACTTTATAGAGAAAAAAGGAACGGAAACGTTTAAAGAAGAGCGGGTGCTGCAAGATTATGAAGGTTTGGAGATGGCCTTTGATTTGGCAGTGACCCCAGATGCCGAGGTAGAAATAGTGGTTGACCAAAATACCGGGAGTTCCCTAAAAGGAACCGGGGAAGGAATTCTATTGATCGAGATCAATACGAACGGAAAGTTCAATATGTATGGGGAGTTTGTGGCGGTAACCGGAGAATATAACTTTAGATACGGCGGTGTAATCGATAAGAAATTTCAAGTACGTCCCGGAGGAACGATTTTATGGGAGCGAGACCCGTTGGCCGCACAATTGAACCTCGAAGCAGTATACGCCCTGAACGCCAATCCAGCACCACTTTTGGACAATGGGGCCTTCCGGGGCCGAATCCCTACGGAGGTGGTCGTTCGATTGGATGGCGAGTTGGAAA
>NZ_CAKZYF010000183.1 GCF_937884665.1 uncultured Allomuricauda sp.
CTCAACAAAAAAGTAGTATCCAATTTTAAAACACGAAGAATTCTGGGAGGCGTTTCAGGAGGTGTTTTGGGATGTAATACAAGAGATACAGGATGCAATACTACAATAACATTAACCGGAGGGCAACCCTTTAAAGAATGTGATTGAGCAACAAAGATGGCGTTCCGATAGCGGATTTTTGAATTAAATAGAGTTTTATTGCTAAAGTCAGGATTATCCTGACTTTTTTAGTTCATAACTCTTCACAACTCCCTTTCCAGAAATCACACATCTTACTTAATTTTAACTGTTACCTTGGCGTGGTTTCCAACCACGTTTGAACTGACGAGAAAAGACGCTATGTACTTAATCTTTGATACCGAAACCACAGGTCTTCCCAAACGATGGGACGCCCCTATTACCGATACTGACAACTGGCCACGCTGCATTCAAATTGCCTGGCAATTGCATGACGGCATGGGAAATTTGATGGAACAAAAGGATATGCTGGTTCAACCTGACGGTTTCAACATTCCCTATGAAGCGGAACAGATTCATGGGATTTCGACAGCCTTGGCCGAACAAGACGGTATTTCCCTGAGAGAAGCTCTAAATCTTTTCAATGAAGTGCTTTCTAAAGCCAAGTTTGTGGTTGGCCAAAATGTGGACTTTGATGTCAACATTTTAGGATGTGAATTCCACCGCTTGGGAATTTCCAGCAACTTGGCAGCATTACCCGTTTTGGATACCTGTACCGAGGCGACCGCTGAATTGTGCAAAATTCCGGGAGGACGTGGCGGAAAATTCAAGCTGCCCACACTTACCGAACTGCATGAATTTTTATTTGGGGAAACATTTGCGGAAGCACATAATGCCACTGCGGACGTAGAAGCTACCACCCGTTGTTTTTTGGAGTTGGTTCGAAAAAAGCACTATTCTTTAAAAGAATTGGATGTACAACCCGATTATTTTGAGCATTTCTCCAAAGCCAATCCCAAAGAAATCGAGCTCATCGGGCTCAAACATATCAACCTAAAGGCCGCTTCAAAGAAAATTGCGGATTCTCTTTGGAATACGGCCACAGGAGAAATATCCCAAGAAGAAATCAATACCAATGCAGCGAGTTTGGCACATGCCACCTTTGCGCATTTGCACAATCACTCCCAATTTTCCGTACTTCAGTCAACAATGAATATCAAAGGTCTGGTCAAGGCCGCTGCAAACCATGGGATGCCCGCAGTGGCCCTGACTGACCATGCCAATATGATGGGGGCTTTTCATTTTGTGAAGGAAGTGGGAAACCACAACAAAGCAGTTAATGAAGAAAATAAGCAGCTAGAAGCACAAGGCAAAACACCCAATGGACGAGAAATCACTCCAATACTGGGTTGTGAATTTTTTGTGTGTGAAGACCATACCAATAAAAATGTAAAGGACTATGGATACCAAATTGTCCTACTTGCCAAAAACAAAAGAGGTTATCACAATCTGGCCAAAATGTCTTCCATTGCGTATACCGAGGGCTTTTATTATGTTCCTCGCATAGATAAAAAAATCATAGCGCAGTATAAAGAGGATATCATCGCACTTACCGGAAATCTATATGGAGAAGTACCTAATAAACTATTAAACGTTGGGGAAAAGCAAGCCGAAGAAGCTTTGCTATGGTGGAAATCCTTATTTGAAGACGACCTCTACATTGAAGTAATGCGACATGATCAGGAAGATGAGGACCGCGTTAACCAAAGTCTTGTTCAACTATCCAAAAAACATGGGGTCAAACTAATTGCCTCGGACAACACCTATTATTGTGATAAGAAGGATGCCGAGGCCCATGATATTTTGCTTTGCGTAAAAGAAGGAGATAAACAGGCCACCCCTATTGGACGTGGGCGTGGGTATCGGTATGGTCTACCCAATCAAGAATACTATTTTAAGTCTTCTGAGGAAATGAAATCATTGTTCAATGACCTTCCAGAGGCCATACTCAATATACAGGAGGTCATTGATAAAATTGAGCCTTTTGCACTGGCCAGGGATGTATTGCTCCCAAAATTTGATATCCCAAAGGAATTCCAGGTTCAGGCTGACATCCATGACGGCGGAAAACGCGGAGAGAATGCCTATCTGAGGCATATCACTTACCAAGGAGCGGAAAAGCGGTATGTGGAAATCACGGAAGAAATCACGGAGCGTATCAATTTTGAGTTGCAGACCATCGAGAATTCAGGATATCCTGGATACTTTCTGATTGTTGAGGATTTTATCAGAGAAGCCAGGAACATGGGAGTTTCCGTAGGACCAGGAAGAGGTTCCGCCGCGGGCTCCGTAGTGGCATATTGTTTGGGTATAACCAATATCGACCCTTTACAATATGACTTGCTTTTTGAACGGTTCCTGAATCCAGATAGGGTATCCATGCCCGACATCGATATCGACTTTGACGATGAAGGACGCGGAAAAGTCATGGATTACGTAATTGACAAATACGGAGCCAACCAAGTGGCCCAGATCATCACCTATGGAACAATGGCTGCTAAATCCTCCATCCGGGATACAGCACGGGTTTTGGACCTGCCTCTTAATGATGCGGACCGGATTGCCAAATTGATTCCCACCATGGGAAAACTCCATAAGATTTTTGGCATGGAGGAATCTGAGCTCAAGAAAAAATTCCGTTCAGATGAATTGGAAAAAGTCCATGAACTTCTCAATCTTTCAGAACAGGACGACCTTGAAGGGCAAACGATAAATATGGCGCGAGTGCTGGAAGGCTCCCTCAGAAATACCGGGATACACGCCTGCGGGGTCATCATCACCCCTGATGACATCACCAATTTTGTCCCCGTGGCCACAGCAAAGGATTCCGACCTATACGTAACTCAATTTGACAACTCGGTCGTTGAGGATGCCGGACTCCTAAAAATGGATTTTTTAGGATTGAAAACCCTGACCCTGATAAAGGACACGGTTAAAATAGTAAAAGCCCGCTCTGGTGTGGAACTCAATCCAGATGAATTTCCTTTAGATGATGAAAAGACCTATGAACTTTTCCAAAGGGGGGATACCGTTGGCATATTCCAGTATGAATCCCCTGGAATGCAAAAGCACATGAAAAACCTAAAGCCTACGGTTTTTGACGACCTCATCGCCATGAATGCCCTGTATCGTCCCGGTCCTATGGAGTATATCCCTAGTTTTATTGCAAGAAAACATGGGGAGGAAGCAATTGCATATGACCTTCCAGAGATGGAAGAATACCTAAAGGACACCTATGGCATTACCGTGTATCAAGAGCAGGTCATGCGCTTGTCGCAAAAAATAGCAGGTTTCTCCAAGGGCGATGCCGATGTGCTCCGTAAAGCCATGGGAAAAAAGATTTTTGCACTACTACAAAAACTGAAACCGCAGTTCCTGGATGGTGGGGAAAAAAATGGCCATCCTAGAGAAGTATTGGAGAAAATTTGGAAGGACTGGGAAGCGTTCGCCTCCTATGCTTTCAACAAGAGCCACTCCACTTGTTATGCTTTAATCGCCTATCAAACCGCATATCTAAAAGCCCACTATCCCGCAGAATATATGGCTGCGGTTTTGTCCAATAACATGAACGACATCAAACAGGTAACTTTCTTTATGGAAGAATGCAGGCGGATGGGATTGGAGGTACTTGGACCAGATGTCAACGAATCCTACTACAAGTTTGCTGTTAATAAGAACAATGCTATCCGATTTGGCATGGGTGCCATAAAAGGTGTTGGGCGCTCTGCTGTTGAAACCATAGTGGAGGATAGAAAGAAAAATGGCCCGTATCGTTCCGTTTTCGATTTGGCAAAACGAGTGGACCTGCGTGCCGCCAACAAAAAATCCTTTGAAAACCTAACACTGGCGGGCGGATTCGATTCGTTTTCAGATACCCATCGCGCGCAGTATTTCCATCATGATGGAGATGGCATCAGTTTCTTGGAAAAAACGATAAAATATGGTGCAAAATATCAGGAAAACTTAAACTCCTCACAAGTAAGCCTCTTTGGTGAATCCAGTGAAGTACAAATTCCGGAACCAGAAGTACCTCCTTGCGAAGATTGGGGCACCATGGAGAAATTGCGTCGAGAAAAGGAAGTCGTGGGCATATACATTTCCGGACATCCATTGGATGATTTCAGGAAAGAGATCAGCTCATTTTGCAACAGTGGTGTTTCAGTATTTAACCAACTGGAAAATCATGTAAATCGAGAACTCAGCGTCGCCGGTGTCATTACCGATGTACAACACCGCATTTCCAAAAATGGAAAGGGTTGGGCCGCTTTTACTCTGGAGGATTATATGGATTCTTTTGAATTTCGCATTTTCGGGGAGGACTACTTAAAATTCAGACACTTCTTGATGATCAATTCATTCGTTCACCTAAAAGCCTTTGTACGGGAAGGATGGGTCAACCGTGAAACCGGAAAAAAAGGAGAGCCACGCCTACAGTACAATGATTTTAAGCAACTTCAGGACGTGATGGATGCCTACGCCAAAAAGCTGACCATTAAGTTGGACATTGACCGCTTACAGGAAAAACGAATTCAAACTTTAAAGGATACGTTGAGAACCTTTAAAGGGGACTTGCCCCTAAATTTTGTTATCTACGAAATGCAGGACGAAATAAAGTTGAATCTTTCCAGCAGAAAACAAAAAGTGAAGATTAATTCAGAATTGCTGGATGTTTTGGAGGAAAACGATATATACTACAAACTCAACTGATTAGCCATAACGTACACTAATGGCGCAATAATGAAAACGAATACGGTACGGGTAAGGAATGTGGGCATTATTTGACTAACTTTGCGAATGATAAATCAAATACAATGGCACTAGAAATAACAGATTCCACTTTTGAAGACGTAGTACTTAAAAGTGATAAACCGGTGGTTGTCGATTTTTGGGCAGCTTGGTGTGGTCCCTGTAGAATGGTGGGGCCCATCATTGATGAAGTAAGTAGCGAATACGAAGGTAAAGCGGTGGTCGGTAAAGTAGATGTAGATGCAAATCAACAGTTTGCTGCAAAATACGGAGTAAGAAACATTCCAACGGTACTTGTCTTTAAAGATGGGGAAATCGTAAACCGACAGGTAGGCGTATCTCCTAAAAAAGCGTATACAGATGCAATCGAAGCAGTATTATAGGCTTTGATTAAAAATCATACTTTGGGAAAGGTTTGGCGTATGCCAAGCCTTTTTTATTTTATCTTCGAGCGTAATTGAAGTATGGATGTAAGGTCAGAGCTTTCCAAAACCAAACTTTTTCAAAATCTTGAGCTTCTTGCCAATCAGATTGTTGAAGGTTTTATCAGTGGAATTCACAAAAGCCCGTTCCATGGATTTTCTGCGGTATTTGCAGATCACAATATCTATAATCCTGTTGATAGCACAAAACATGTGGACTGGAAGCTTTTTGCCAAGACAGATAAACTCTTTACCAAACGTTATGAGGATGAAACCAACTTAAGGTGCCACATGATTCTGGATAATTCCGCTTCAATGTATTATCCAGAAATCAAGAAACTTGATATCCAACATTTGAATAAAATTGGTTTTGGTGTTCTCGCCATTGCCGCTTTAATGCAAATGCTTAAAAGACAAAGAGATGCAGTCGGTCTCAGTATTTATTCAGACACCTACTCCTTTTATACTGAGGAGAAAAGTAGTGAACGTCATTTTCAGATGCTTTATGCACAACTTAACGCTGTCAGTAAGAAAAACACCAGTTCTGGGAACACAAAAACTTACACATATTTACACCAAATTGCAGAAAAAATACGCAGACGAAGTCTGATTTTTTTGTTTTCAGATATGTTCCAGACAGAAACAGAAAGAGACCGTTTGTTCGAAGCCCTTCGCCATCTTAAGTACAATAAACATGCAGTAGTCCTTTTTCATTTATTGGACCATACACATGAGATTAAATTTGATTTTGACAATACTCCGAAACGGTATATCGATGTAGAAAGTGCCCAACATATCGACCTCTATGCCGAAAATGTGAAAAAAGCTTATGAAAAGCAGGTGTTAGCCTATCAAAATGAGCTGATGCTCACCTGCGCACAGTACAAAATAAAATATATGGGAGTGGATATACGTTCTGATTTTTCCCAGTTACTGAATACCTTTATGATAGAGCGCCAAAAGTTCGTTTGACCCAAAGGTTTCTTTTAAAAATTTTTGTTCAATACGAATGAGGGTGTATATTTGCACTCGCTTTATTCAAAGCATTTGAACAAGATTTGAATCTAGCTGTGGCTAGAGTCTGCACACGATAAAATCATTGGTCTGGTAGTTCAGTTGGTTAGAATACCTGCCTGTCACGCAGGGGGTCGCGGGTTCGAGTCCCGTCCAGACCGCCAGTAATAGCAAGGCTTCCGAGAGTTAACACTTTTGGAAGCCTTTTTTTCTGCACACTTTCTGCACACTTTTGTGTTAAAATTGAAATTTTAACATTTTTTGGGTCAAATAACCTCATTTTCGGTCAATCCCTATTAGAAAATACCATTTTTAGGAATTTTGCTCATTAGAACAAGCCATTCGCTTAGTATGGTTTTCATGTTTTCCTTTATTGTTATAGCTTTTATAATTAACAAGAAATAAGGCACAATAATTGATGCTTATTTTTAATATGGTCTGACCTTTAGATAAAGCATAGCCCCAATTCAATATTGCTTTGACCTACAATGGTTACTAACGCTTAAA
>NZ_CAKZYF010000184.1 GCF_937884665.1 uncultured Allomuricauda sp.
TGAATATAAGCACCTTCAATAAGAATATCGGCTTCTCGCTGTTCCCCTTCGTTGACAATTTTTGCGTTTTTTATCAGCAGCTTTGTCATCCTAAAAACTTTTTTTGAAAAAAATACTTCGCAACTTCATCTTTATGACCCCAAAAATCGCTTCTCTAACAATTGAAGAATTCATTTTGGATTTTCCGTTGACACGATCCGTAAAAATTATGGATACCTCCTCAATATTATATCCTTTTAAATAAGCCCGATACTTCATTTCGATTTGAAAAGCGTAGCCTATAAACCGCACCCGGTCCAGATGGATGTTTTGTAAAACTTCCTTGCGATAACAAACGAATCCAGCGGTGGGGTCATGTACCTTCATACCAGTAATCAACTTCACATAAAAAGAGGCCCCATAGGACAACAAAACCCGAAACAAGGGCCAATTGACTACATTGACGCCCTTTTTATACCGAGAACCTACCGCTACATCTGCTTTGTTCAAACAAGCCCGATGCAAGCGCAACAGGTCTGCAGGGCGGTGTGAAAAGTCGGCATCCATCTCAAAAATATACTCGTAATCCCGTTCCAAAGCCCATTTGAATCCATGGATGTAGGCGGTTCCCAAGCCTGATTTTTCTTTTCGGACTTCTAAAAATAAGCTGTCTGGAAAGGTTTCTTGTAGTTTTTGAACTGCTTGCGCGGTACCATCGGGAGAGTTGTCATCCACAATCAGTACATGAAAGTTCCGTTTAAGGTCGAAAACGGTTCTGATAATGGCTTCAATGTTTTCAATTTCATTGAAAGTTGGAATTATCACCAAGCCGTCCGCCATTCTTTACTGATTAGAGCGTAAAAATAATACTTTATCCGGGTTAATCCCGTTGTCAATCTTAGGGTCCCTGACCAATATTTGTACATTTGCTTTTGAAATTACAACCGAATGACCAAGAGGTTTCCAAAACTGTTTATCGCATTAACAGTTATCCTTTTTCTACTGAATCTCATCCAAAGTGGCCTTACTGAACTCATTTATGATGAAGCCTATTATTGGTATTATTCCAAAACATTGGCTTGTGGCTATTTTGACCACCCTCCTTTAGTGGCTTTTATGATTTATTTAGGCACTCAATTGTTCGATAATGAGCTTGGGGTTCGCTTGGTGAGTTGCATTTTTTCTGCTGGAAGCTACGTTTTTCTTTGGCTCTGTATCGACAATCCCAAAAAGAACCAATACGTACTCCACTTTTTCTTATTGGTCTTTTCGATGACCTTGATGAATGCCTATGGTTTTTTGACCCTCCCTGATACCCCTTTGCTTTTCTTTACAGCGGTTTTCTTATGGTTATACAAACAATATTTAGTTAAACCTAGTTGGAGTATTGCCATAGGTCTTGGATTGACCATGGCTGCCGTAATGTACAGCAAATACCACGGGGTATTGGTCATCTTGTTTGTGTTGTTTTCCAACTTGAAGCTTTTGAAAGATGCAAAGGCCTGGACGGCAGTGGGCATTGCATTGCTATGCTATACGCCGCATTTTTATTGGCTGTTCGAAAATGATTTTGTCTCTATCCGATACCATCTATATGAAAAATTATTCATTACAAGTAGGTGCTTACCTGTAACCTTGGGCTATTTGGTGAATATGGTCGCGATTTTCGGCTTGGTTTTTTATTGGATGTACC
>NZ_CAKZYF010000185.1 GCF_937884665.1 uncultured Allomuricauda sp.
ACATTAAGCTAAGATAACCCCGCTCAGACGCAATGAAGTAGAAAACAAAATTCTTTCTGAATCCGATACTGAATTCGAAGGGGTGTTTATAAAATGGCGTGGGTAGAACCAAGTTAAAATTTGTGCTCGTTTTGAAAAAAACCAAAACCATACTAATCAAGAATAATACAAAAGCAATTGCCAATCGATTCCAGAAAAGCAGGTAAATCATGAAGGGTAGGGTAATCATCAGGTTTTCTAAAGCTTTGATTATAAGGTATTTGATTTTACCAAATTGAAACTTCAGAAAATCTCTTTTTTCAGTGCCCCCCACCCTGACCAAAAGGGTTATTGCAAAAGCTACATATACATATGGCGCTGTTTCCAACCTTTGTAGAGCATAGGTGGATGTAAAATGAAAAAAAACCAATGTAAGAATGTACCCGATTAACGGAGGCAATCCAAAATCCCGGAAATACCTATTGATTATCTTAAGTCTAAGTTTAAAATAGTAGTACACCTTTTTCTTAGAAAATTTAAAATTGATACTATTCGAAAACCAACCTCGGTTACGAGTGGGGATTTTCTAACCCACCATAGAAACCCCAAGTTCTTTTTGTATTCCTTTCGAATCTTTTTATCACTAAACCCGTCCATCTTCTTGGTCTCTTGCGCAATACTTGACAAATTCTTTGAATCTAAAAGAGATGATTTTCTGTAAAATTCCAATTCATTTTTTACCGCTTCGGTATTTCTTTTTTTCATACTTAGACCAAAATACATTTTAAAGCATTTTGAGAGTCCAAATACGATGAATCTGTGAAGAAACGGTTTTTTATAAGATTGAAGTATTTTCTTTTCCTTCAAAAAATCTTTTAACGCTTCGTAACTAGCAAGTAAATGTGAAATTTTGATAGCTGAAGACCTTTTAGTAATTGAGCTATCATTTTCTTTATAATAATTATATACGTTTTTACGTAGGATTTTGATATTTCCGTTGGAGAAAAATAGGGCTTTGGCTACAAAAACTATATCTTCATAATAAACTTCTTCTTGAAAATTTATTCCATATGTTTCTAGAAATCTTTTATTGAATATATATGGAAAGGGCATGCTGTAAAAACCTTTACGGATTTGAAGAAAGTAAAAAAGGGCTAATTCCGTATTGATCGTATCATCAGGCAAATACTGCTTTTTCTTGTTTTTACTAAAACATTCTGTGAAACCTACTACTAAAATATCCGAGTGTTTGTTATTCAGGAAATGTACCACACTGCATACTGCGTCTTCTTCTAACCAATCATCTGCATCCACGAACCATATAAAATCTCCCGATGCATTTTTCGAACCTATGTTTCTGGCTTTTCCTGCAAGACTGTTTTTTTTGTTTGCAAACAGCTTTATTCTTGTGTCTTTCTTTTCGTAGGTCTTCAAAATTTGCAGCGAATTATCTGTTGAGGCATCATCTACGACCAGTATCTCAATATTCGTGTAGGATTGACTAATTATAGAATCAAGGCACCTTTCCAAATAGTCTTCAGCATTATAAACTGGGATGACAATACTTAATAACATAAAATCACTTTAACTATTTTGATTCAAACGCTTCATGTAATATTTGTACAACATATCATAGACCACCATTTCATGTATCCGCTGTTTGGCAATAAAAATTCTATTACAAATCAGATGCATATAACTCAACACCAATACTGAAAGATTTTCAGGGAGTTTCTTATCCTGCGAAAGTGACTTTATGTATAGAATATCCTTTGCGTATTTTTTGGATCGCAGTCTAAGAATAGCCACTAAAGGATTTACAGGGGTTACCCCTGCATTTTTTAGGTCTAAGAAATAATCTATTTCCTTTTCGTTGTTTTTGAAGAGGGTATTGACCTGTTTGTTCAATTGTCCCTTTCTTCCAAATTCCCTGCTAAAATTTAGTCTGGCTATCTTCAGTATATTGGATTTTTCTTCAAAACCGTATCCAAAGTCGGTCAATAAAAAGTCAATGGAAATAAGTGAAAAAAGCCAACGCATTTTTTCATTGTGACTTCCTCCCATGAGTTTTAAGAAGTTGAGGGTAGCTTCACTATCCTTGTGATAAAGACTTTCCGTTTTGTCAATAGCATGTGCTCCATACCGTTGTATTTCCCTAAGGTAGGTATCCGTGGCTACTTTCCAGACAAGAAGTTCTTTTTCATATGGTGAAATACGCTTTTTTACAATCGCTATAGTTGTGCCAAGATTTTTGTCAAACGGCTTCAAACGGAGTCGCAAGTGATTTCCCAAACGATCTTTGTATCTGATGAAAAACCACTTTTCAACCAGTTGTTTTTCGTTTAATTCATCTATAAGTTCCGCTATTGGTCCTTTCAAGAACTTTTCCAAAACTTGTTCCCCACAGTAAAACTTAAAGTACAACCATTCATCTCCAACACTAAAACTGTTTTCAGATAGTTCATTGGGTTTATAAGTAGTATTCTTTTGAAACGTTAATGATTTATACTCTTTAGGCTTTCTGTAAGCTGGAACAATGAATTCGTTACAAAAATCTTGGGTAACCGTTGTCTCAGAAAACAAAAACTCCTTGAGTACAACTTGCCTTTTGTTTTTAATCAACGTAAGAAAGACTTTACGACTTATTTCGTTTTCAAAATTAAGCGTGACCTCATTATCGCCATTGGTAAAGTTTATGATATAAGGTACTTTATTTTGATTTAGAAAGGTATATACCGCCTTTTTAGCATCCGATTTCGATTGTAAAAGTATGTTTTCGATTTTTTTCTTGTCCAGTATCCATGATGCTCTGGATATCACAACGTTTTTGTAGCTTAATCTAGGAAGGAAATCAAATTCTTACTTATTGTATCCCCAATTAAAGATGATTCCGGACTCATCTTGATCTTGCAGGTCTGATAAAAAATGATAAATAGGCAAGGAGTTTACGGAATAATTATGGGCACTACCCAACCTAGGGATAATTTGTTTCTTATTTTTTTTTGATCGAAGAACGACTTTGTTATTTTTTACAGAAACCAGGATGTCCTCTATAGGAATTTGATTTCCATCATCAGAAAGGGATTTTGCCAAATAAGGAATTTCGTAGTCCCTTGAGGACTTTCTATATAAAATATATCCTGTCCTAGCTTGTGGAATATGGAGAATTTCGGCAACCATCGCATTTGGGTTTTGCTGTTTTTCAATTTGATGGGCTTCTTTACATAAATCATAAACCGTTTCGTTAAGGTGCGAGAATCTGGAATACATCCGAGAAGCAGATGGACCTACGATAGCATTCAATTTGATTTTTTCACGGTTACCTTCATTAAATATGCTAAAGAAAATTGCCACGCTGTCCGGATAAAGCGTTTCATCTTCATCAAACTGATTTACATCGTCATCCCCCAATACAATTTCATAGCTTCCTTTTTTATTGGCCTCAATAATTTTCTTCAATAAAAAGGACTTTTTATCGTCCCAGGAAATTCGATGGTCGATATACCTGTTCTGGGTAGTGATTTTTAGGTTTTCTATTAATGGCATGGTTGGCTTTGCGGAATTGCCATATCCAATTCCCAAATCTGGATCCAATACATGGGTAAGTGGTTGTTCATATTCCTCATATCGCTCTAAAAAAGATTTTTTGAACTCAGTAAGAATTGAATTGCTCGTCTTACTTTGTAACCTATTCACTACCCTGGCTGCACTCCTTAATGATCTTATTGTCTTATATGAAATCTGGGCATTGGGAATAAACCTATAGGTGTCTACTTGAAATAGCTTTGAAATATTTGTTTCCGGTATTTTTTCCGAGATGGCATTAAAAATTTTAATGTAGTCTTTAGGTGAATTGGTTTGTCCCTTATCCAAAATCAGAATTTTTTCTTTTAGTTCCTTAAGAAAACTAAGAATTGGACTACTGACATCTTTTTTAAAACGTGTCTCGGAAAATGTACTAAGGAGCCGGTCCAAATAATCTTGACCGGTAATATTAAAATCCAGCTCATGCATTAGAAATTGTCCATCAATTAATTGGTTGATGAAATCTTCAGCATCTTTTTTAGCTATTCCTTCTTTGGATAATACGTTGATTAAATCGTTGAACGATATCCCTTTTTTTGATTTTTCAAACAATAAAAGTAGGAATTCATTGGATTTTACTTCGGATATCTTATGTGAACGCACCTCTTTTTTAAAATAGTACTCTACATACCTGAAGCCTCCCTTAATCTGGTATAGGGAATTGTTTGGGTAATATTTCAGTGCTTCGCGGATAGTTTTTTTTTTCAAAAGCTCCTTTACAAGTTGACTCAAAAAGAACATATCAAACTTTGTAATTCGATTGACATGGCCTTCTGAAATATCTATATTCGAAGTTTCCCCAATGTTGATCACTGAGATGGAAGCCCATAACCCGAACGGTGTGCATCTGTTGGAGAGTCTTGAGCAGTACTTGTATAAAGATGTTTTGAGATTTGTAAGTTCCTCATCAGAACCAAATTTTTTATTTTCTTCAAAAGTTTCCAAGGCTCTAATCATCATAGGAGAAGCTATGAACAAAGCTTCTCTGTATCTTTCATCCTTAAATATCTTTTGAATTTCTTCCCAATCAAAATCCACTGTTTTTTTGCGCAAGGGTAATCTTAGAATAGCTTTGGTAGAAAAAGTATGGTTTTTCATAGGCCCTTTAAGTGTTTAAATTTTTCCATAACATGGCATAATGGCCATTGTTTGATAAGAGTTCGTCATGTTTTCCTTTCTCAACCAGTTCTCCTTTTTCCAAAACCAAAATATTATCCGCTTTTCTTATGGTTTGAAGTCTATGTGCAATAACGATAACCGTCTTACCTGAGGCTACCATACTTTTCAATAAATCAAGGATTACACTTTCTGATTTTGAATCAAGTGAAGAAGTTGCTACATCCAGTATGAGGATTTCCGGATCTCTGTATATGGCACGGGCAAATGCTATTCGCTGCCGTTCTCCTCCAGATAATCTGGCTCCAAATTCTCCCAAGTATGTTTCAAATCCATTTGGTAATGATTCTATAAAACTAAAAGCACAAACTATTTAGCATACTTCTATAATACATTCCATATCAGGATTGTCTTCACCTAGGGCAATATTGGAAGTTATTGTGCCATCAAAAAGCTCTATGTTTTGGGGTACAGTTCCAATCAGTTTGTTCATGTTGTCTTTTAGGATGTATTTTAGGTCAATATCCCCAAAAGTGATTTTTCCTTTTTTTGGTTCGTAAATATTCTGAACGAGAGAAGCTACAGTACTTTTACCGCTTCCGGATTCACCTACGATACCGGTTAATTTTCCTTTTTCTATTGAAAAACTAATCCCGGAAAAAACGCTTCTCCCCAAATCATATTGAAAGTGGATATCATGAAAATGGATATTCCCCATATTCTCCCTTGTGAGGGAAACCGATCCATTCCTTTCTTCGGAATCCAGGTCCATAATCCCAAATAGCCTGTCATCAGCTATCAATGCGTTTTGAATGGATTTGTTAGTATTGATCAATTGAATTGCTGGTCCGGTAAAATACCCTATCACAGAATAAAAAGAAAAAAGCTCCCCGGGCGTAATGGAATCGTCAATGACATATAAAGTGCCTAGCCATAAGAGAATTACAGTAAAAATCTTAGACAAAAAATCGGTTGATGTATTTGAGAATATTCCATTCAATCCTGACCGATACACACTTTTTAATAAATCAATAAATTTGAATTCAACAACTGTTTTGATGTAATCTTCAAGCGATGTCCTTTTGATAGTTCCGATATTTTTTATCGATTCTACAAGTTGGGATTCTAGCAAGGCATTTTTTTCCATGACTTTGCGTTCAACCTTTTTATTCAAAAAGTTAATCACGATGTAGATGATGGCGTAGAGCGGAATAATCAACGTAATG
>NZ_CAKZYF010000186.1 GCF_937884665.1 uncultured Allomuricauda sp.
GAACAGACGTGGTCTCCAAGAAACTTTTCAATCTTGTCAGATTAAATTTACTGTTGTAGCCTTTGTTAGAAATACTGTCAAAAATTGGACTTAAAAATAAGTAGTCATAAGTATCGGCATACTCGGTAATTTCGGCTATGGAGTGCAATGAAAACCCGATTTTCTTAAAATGCTTCTTACTAAGGCCTTCGTCCTTTAAATACTCTTGATGGGTATATTTTTTTGTGAAATGTGCTCCCAACAATCCATATTCTTCCACTAGATTAAAATGTGAGTGCATTATGATTCTATCCCTAAAGTAGATAGGGATACTCTCAATATAATTTCTAATACGTTTTTCTGTATACTTTTCAGTACCGCCAAGATGTTTGCAATCTAAATCTTTTCGTAAATGAAAAACTTCTAAACCATTGCAAAAAAGCAGGTTTAGTAAATGAACCTCATTAGGAATATCATAAAAACTACTGACTAAGGATATTTTCATTCAAATAATCGTGTTATTCTATCAACCCAATTTCATAGGCAATTGTTCTTAACTGATCAAAATCAGTATCGTCTACGGCGATGTATTTAATTGCGTATGGGTATTGATAATGGATTTTTTTTGCCGACTCTGGTGATACCAAATGCATTTGGGTAAAGGCATTTCTAATTTTATCCTTTAGTTCTGTATTTACTTTATTGCTTACAAAAATGGCACCTCTTTGAATAGGGTCGGAAGACCAAATAATCTTGTAATCATCTTCTGTAACCTTTCCTCGCTTGGTATATTCTCTTAACGTGACATTGCTTACGGCGGCAACATCCACTTTTTCGGTTATGCAACTGTAAATAGAGGCCACATGGTTCTCAGAAACCATTACTTCTTTGAAGTGTTCGGGCAATATTCCGATACTTTTTAAGTATCCTCTAGGCACCAAATGACCCGATGTTGATGTTGGGTATGACCAAGCCATCGAAAGTTCCGATACCTTTTCTTTTAAATCATCAATGGTATTGAGTGGCGAATTTTTAGGCACTATCAAATTGGACCAGTACTTGTGCTTAATGTCTTTTGAAACTGCCTCTGTGGTGACCAGTGGATCAATATCGACCTTTGATTTTGCAACGATATATGAAAAGCCGCCAACGCTACCAATGTGAGTCTTTTCAGCTTTTACAGCTTCAATAACTGCGGTGCCGTTGCTAACTTTAAATAGCTTGACGGGCATATCTAACGTTTCGGATAAATACTCTTGAAAGGCTTCCATTTTACCTGCAGTTTTATCATAATCTTCAGTGATTGACAAACTGACAATAAGCTCCTCAGGATTAGAGAAATCATCTTTTTTGCCAGAACAAGCCGCAAACAAAAGGATACTAAAAAGTAGAAAATAGGTGTACTTTTTCATTACGCCTCAAACTATTTCTTCCCCTTAATGGTGATACTCAATACAGGAGATGGCTTACTTCTAAATTCTTTTAACTCATCTGGTGAGAGAATCGTGTCGAGTTTTTCGTCAGATAGTTCAATGGTACGCTTCTTAACGATTTCAATATCGGCAAAACCAGCATTTTTAATGGCCTGCACATAATCTTCCTGAAGTAATGCCCCAGAAACACAGCTTGCGTATAATTCAGGTCTTTCAATGATTTTATAAGGTAATTGTTCAGACAACACAACATCTGACATGCAAAAATGACCACCAGATTTTAAGACCCGATGCACTTCGGCATAAGCTTTGTTTTTATCCGGTACCAAGTTTAAGACACAATTACTTACCACAACGTCAAAAGTGTTGTCATTAAGGGGCATCTCTTCTATCTCTCCCAAAACAAATTCTACATTACCAAAACCTAGCTTTGATTTATTTTCTTCTGCTTTGGCAAGCATATCTTCAGTCATATCAAGCCCGACAACCTTACCAGTATCTCCAACAATACTTCGTGCTATAAAAACATCATTACCGGCACCACAGCCAAGGTCTAAAACATGATTACCTTCATTAATGTCGGCATGTTCGGTAGGTAAACCGCAACCTAAGTTGTAATCAGCATTTGCAACATAGCCGTCAACCTCGTTATAATCTTCCTTAAACGCACCACCAGATGTTTTTTCTCCAGTTCCGCAACAAGATCTTGTTTTTACAATATTCGCATACCGCTCTTTTACGGCTTCTTTAATTTCTTGACTACTCAAATTTGTATTGCTCATAACACATTGTTTTTTTAATTATCGATATCATTATTTACATAATTGGCAAGACCATGAATTTCTGAGTACATGCTGTCATTTGCTGGTATGTATACCAATGAGGAGTCATTCCACTCCTCATAAAAATAACTAGCAGTTTCAGGTGCTTCATAGGCCATTTGCATGTAAGCATTCTGAATTTTAGACTTGTATTCCGATGGAATATTTATTCTGATAGTTACCAAATCAACAGGTAGGTCAGGAGATTTCCATAGTACCACAACATCGTTAATATCTAACATGCCCCGATCAATCATTTTATTGAATACGGTAAATGAGCAACCGGCGACATCAACTTTTCCACTGGCCAAAGCCAATATGGTAGCGGTATGACTACCAGAAAATAGGGTGTTCTTAAAATGTGTTTCTGGCTTCAATCCCAATGAGATAAGATGTCCTCTTGGCACCAAGTGTCCTGAAGTTGAGGCCGGATCTGAAAATGACATTGTGAACTTTTGTTCGCCGGGCACAAGCTCATCTAAATTTTTCAAACCTGTTTTTTTATTGGCGATGATAAGGCTATTATAGGTTGCCAATTTTCCCTCTTTGTCTGCAGGTATCACTAAGGGCTGGGCACCTACTTCTTTTGATGCAAGTACATAAGAAAAGGCTCCAAATACAGCTATATCCAGTTTTTCTCCCCTCATCGCTTCAATAATGGCAGTATAGTCACTACCTTTATATAATTTAACCGGAGTATTTAGTTTCTTGCTCAAATAGTTTGTTACCGGTTTTAAGTTTTTAACCATACGCTCTGCCTCTTCAGATGGCACAAAACCAATAACCAGCTCATCTTTTGACTTTTGATAAATTGTTTCTTGCCTGCATGCAACCAAGCAGAAAAGAAAAAAAAGAATAATACTCTTTTTCATATAACGGTTATCGGTTTACCTCAAATAAACAGCAGTTTTGTTAGGTGTACATTAACTGTTCGTTAGACCGTGTTTATTTGTCTTCTAATTGAATTCTAAACGAATCTTTAAAATTTTCTAATTCACATTTATGACTTTAATCATAAATCAATTCAAATGAGACATTTAGTTCTTTTATCAATGGTATGCTTTATCAAACTCAATGCCCAGGTAAAGCAGATTGCCCTGCCAGAAATGAAGCCTGTTCAAGTAAAACAGATTGCCCAATTGGATACCTTAATCCATAAAGAAACTTCAGGAATTGTAAAAAGTAATATTTACGATGGTGTGTATTGGGTACATAATGATTCTGGCGATACGCCCAGGTTGATTCCTATTAACCGTAAGGGCGAGATTGCACAAGCGTATCGCTATAAATCAAATGAAGGGCAGTTTATAGGAGATGCCGTGAACATGGATTGGGAAGAAATCATGAAAGACGATAAGGGCAATATCATTGTTGCTGATTTCGGCAATAATTGTAATTGCAGAAGAGATTTGGTTTTTTATTTTATTCGGGAAACTGATCCTATACAGCGAAACAACCGTGTTTTTAAAAAAGTCTTTTTTGAGTACCCTGACCAGAAACAGTTTGGTACACAAGGCGATGACTATAATTTTGATGCCGAAGGTGCTTTTTTCGCAAACGGAAAAATTTATGTGTTGTCAAAAAACAGAAGTAATACCTATACCAAACTATATCGATTGGATAATTATAATCCCAACGAGGTCAACACACTAACCTTGGTTGACACCTTTGATATAAAAGGAAAGGTAACCGGTGCAGATGTGAGCAAGGATGGTAAAACACTTGCTGTTTTAACCTATACTGCAATATGGTTATTTAAAGCTAAGAACAGAGACGACTATTTTGATGGTGATGTTTCATGGTTGCCAATTGAGGCCAGTGGCATGGAAGGTATCTGCTTTGATGATGAAGAAACACTGCTATTATCAAGAGAACCTACAGGAACTCTGCATGAGCTTAAAATTTCTGAATTGAAAAAAGTTCGGTGACCAAAAAAGAAGATCCGGTCTATGGAAGAGGTTGAATATAAATTTTATACATTTTTGAATCCTACTCAGGTAGAACTCAAGTCAGCGTTTATTAAATGGTTGCTTAGCGAGTACAATGTGAGCACTGGTTCTCAAATCGTGGATATGGGCTGTGGCCCAGGCAGCATGCTGGTAGCCCTGAACGGTTTAGGATATAAGGTGACCGGTTATGAACCCTATCAACCCTTTTTTGAAGCTGCAAAACAATTGGAGAACACTGATATTGAAATTACAAAGGGGGGATTTTTAGATATAAAAGGAGTTGATACCTATGGCGCAATCATGGCCATTAATGGGCCTTTCAGCTATTTACAATCTATAAATGAGCGAAAAATGGCAATTGAACTATCGTATAATGCGCTCGACCACGGAGGAGTATTGTTTTTGGACAACCCAAATTTTCCTTGGATTTTAAAGCATTACAGGGAACCACTGGAGACGAAGTTTCATATAGACGGAATTGAAGCAATAAGAAAACCGGTACATAAAATTGATTTTCATCAGTGTACCTGGATTCACACCGACCACTTCTCTTTTGTCAAGGAAGGCGATGCCCATGAAATAAGCACAGAACACCATTTGGCCATGATCCAGTTACCTGAGATTTATTCTCATTTGAATGCAATTGGATTTAAAAACATAAAAACCTTTAATTCGTACGAATCGCGGATTGACGAGCCGATAAACAGTAGTAGAATGATGATTGCGGCTCAAAAATGAAATCAGAAAATACCAATAAGCTTAATCAACTCTCACCCGAAGAACTAGGAAAATTATTTCCAATCAGTTTAGTGGAACCTCAAGCAGAATGGAAATTACTTTTTGAGAAAGAAAAGGAATTGATTACCTCAATAATCGGTGACCATGCCATTCGAATCGAACATATTGGCAGTACGGCAATACCCAACATCAAGGCCAAACCCATTATTGACATTTTGGTCGAAATACCGAACAACACTTCTATAAAAGATGAAATAATTACCTTGATGAAAACTAAGGGCTATATCTTCATTTTAAGGGAAGACAGGCCCCCAGCGTATTTATCTTTTTTGAAGGGGTATACGAATAAAGGTTATAAAGGCAACATATTTCATATCTACATGGCCGAAAAAGAACACACAACCCTTTGGGACCGGTTGTACTTCAGAAATTATCTCAATGAATATGGAGACATAGGCAAAGAATATGAGCTATTAAAGGAATCACTTGCTGCGGAAAACAAATATAATCGCGAAGCCTATACATCAGGTAAGGATGTATTAGTAGAAAATGTGACTCAAATTGCAAAACAGCACTACCAAAAAGTCTAGCCAAAATGTAGCTGAACTAGTATGAACGCAGATGTTCTTATCGCTGTTTTACAAGCTATTGAAAAGAAGCTCGCCCACCAACAAAATGTGGTTGTTTCGGTTTGTGGGGGCTCATGTACACGAAAAAGCTCGTTGGTAAGTGCCTTCTTGTCCAATCATTTTAAGGACCGTTGTGTTGTTATTTCCCAAGATCAATTTCAATTGCAGCCAACATTTTTAAACAAGGTAAACCCCAAATACATGTGGGACCATCCTGGTAATTTTGGTATTGAACAGTGCCAGGTGGCACTTACTCAATTACGGCAAAACATAACGGTCAAGATTCCTGATTATCAGTTTAAAAAAGAGCAAAAAGTCGGGTTTAAGGTCATTACCCCCAAACCGATACTAATTTTTGAAGGACTATATGCAAATTTCAACGAGCTTGCTGCGTTAAATGATGTATCGATATATGTTGAGTCACCTTGCTATGCGCGGATGATAAGGCGTATTTTTAGAAATACGTTGGATCGTTATAAACATAAGGAGCACGAACTCATTCTTAAATCATTCTGCAATTCGGTGGCCGCCGCACACCAAGACTTTGTCATAGATCAAAAACATAAGTGCGACTACATAATACAAGTACCGCTTGCTTTTGACCAGATTACGGGCTACTACGCTCTAGAACCGGTGGACTATGATACGGGCAAAGCCCTTACTGAATATAACTTGGTTCATGATCAGGATATAAAGGTCAGACTTTTAACTGATCATAACGATCAATCAAGATTTATTCTTTTTTATAAGGAAAGGCCTTATCTCAATTTTCAAATAAGCAACACTTTGGCAACAAAGACCAAAACTATCGATTGGTTAGCCTATTAGTTCTCTGTTTTGCTTAAGGGCAATGGTGGTTTGTAACCATGCCTGTACCAATTTACTATCCTCTTTTAGTTGGGGTAAAAATAAAGAGGCTACGAAAAAAGGATGTTTGGGCAAGCGAATCAGTACGGTCCTTCCATCTTCGGCAACACCACAAAATTCAAAAGCTATCGCTGCTTTTGAAACGACATTATCATCAATTTCGAAGTTACAGTGCGATGTTTCAGAAATGCAATCGCTACTAAATACAGCTATTAGGCTGCAACCTGGTTTTAACGTAATTGCCAAATCTTTGTAATCTTTAGTGCAATTGGAGTTTAACCCGATATACTTATAGGGGTCATCAGCTTTAAAAACATGCTTTGCATATTCAACGACCATATATTTAAAACCTGAACAAGTACCTATTGTCGGAATCTTATTCTCCCTTGCATACTTAATAACAAGAAGTGCATTTTCTTCATCTAAATAGGGGCCTGACCCAGCCCAAATACAATCGCATGCCGATAATTGTTCGGTGGTTGCAGTTTTTGTGGGTAACCATTCGTAACGTATCGTTACTCCTTCCAAGGCCGAAGCTATCTGCATAAGTGCTTTTTCAGCAGATTCATGGGGTAGATAGGTATTTCGTTTGTCACCCAGTAAACCAACAAGTATCTTAACCATAGTTTAATGTTTGAACTAAAATAGTTCTACCATTATAGACTATAATTAGTACTTCATTAATTCAGTATGAAAATGCCAGTTAACGTTTTGATTGCCTTCATAACAAACCGGTAACTTTAACCACATTGAAATTTGATAATAAGGTAAATCTAACAATTGTTAGCTAACATAATACTAACATGTTTGTAATATGCTAACGTGATCTTTATCAAAATTACAAAGCACTGTGAAAGATAAGATCATTGTAGCCATAGATGATGAAGCAGATATTTTAGAAATTCTAAAATATAACTTCATGAAAGAAAGAGCTCATGTAAAAACTTTTAAGTCTGGCGAACAAGGTCTTCACTACATTATTGAAAACAAACCAGATGCAGTGATATGCGACTGGATGTTACCTGATATTGATGGCATTGAGATATGCAAAAAGTTAAAAGGCAATCGCGGTCTAGAAGACATCCCGTTCATCATGCTTACCGCAAAAAGCGATGAAATTGATGCGGTTTTGGCACTCGAAATGGGTGCTGACGATTATGTTATGAAACCTGTGCGCATTAAAGAGCTTATATCTAGGGTAAAACGAGAGATCAAGAAGCGAAAACACAAAAAAAGCAATGATATAAAAGCTGTGCCAAGCGCAGACGATTCTAATAAAACAGCTTTAGCCGAAAGGCAAAATGAGTCGTTATTTTTTAAAGATTTTGTAATAAATACAGAAAAATACAAAGCCTACATTCACGAAAAAGAACTAGATCTTACACACTCAGAATTTAAATTACTTCACCTTTTTATAAATAAACCGGGCAAGGTCTTTACCCGCAATCAGATTATTGAGAAATTAAGCGGAATGGACTACATTGTTACCGAACGCTCCATCGATGTGCAAATTGTCGGCCTGAGAAAAAAAATGGGAAAACACAAAGACCATTTAGAAACCGTAAGGGGGGTAGGATATCGCTTAAGAGAGTAAATCCGCCTTCGGCGATAACTAACAATACATTAATTTTTTTCACAGAATATTATTTCCGGCCTAACAATGTAAAAATATTCCTAAAATAGTTTTGGTCAAAACAAAACCAAGAAATGGATATTGATTACGTATTGGTTGAAGGTGATTTGAACAGACTTAAAACGTATGTTGAAAGTCTTGAAAAAGACTACCATATAAACATCACCAAACAACCTTTTATTGGGCTTACCATGATTAAAACTCATGATAGTGTTGAACATCAACCTTTTTACTTGGGTGAGGCATTAATCACAGAAACCGAAGTTTCTATCAAGGATAAAGTGGGCCTCGGCATATGTATAGGCGATCAGCCAACCCGATCCTATTGTGCCGCGGTTATTGATGCAGCTATGCAATTAGAAGATGACAAACTTCCTGAGATTATGGATTTTCTCCAGAAAGAGTCGTTTGATATTTCAGAAAGAGAAAAAGAACACAATTATCAAATCCAAAAAACAAAGGTAGACTTCAAACTTATGGAACAAAGCTAACTATGATACGAGAAACTAATTACGACCATCTTTTTGAATCACAAAAACAGTATCGATTGTTACTGGATTGTATGGCAAAACCTGGTGTCATTGCCAATCTTGATGCTGATATTAATGTTCCGGACGGACTAAACAAAACGTCTGCTTTGGTTGGTTTTGCATTATTGAACAGTGATGTAAGCTTTTGCAATACCATCAATCAGGAAGTGTTGGACACCTATTTCATCATAAATACTTCTGCCTCACCTGCGGAATCAGATGTTGCAGATTTCATCTTTGTAAATGGAGAAAAACCGGATGTTAAAAAAGTTTCGATGGCAAAAATTGGGCTTCCTGCTTATCCAGAATCAGGTGCGTTTATCATCATTGATGTGAAGCAAATATCGGATTCTCCATTACAGGATGGTGTCAAATTGATGTTGGAAGGGCCTGGTGTAAAAGACACTAAAGACATTTATGTTGGGGGTATTTCCACCGAACTTTTAGAAGTTATTTTAGAAAGAAATATAGAATATCCCTTGGGTGTAGATACCATTATAACGGATAAAAACGGAGCGGTATGCTGTATACCAAGATCGAACAAATTTAAATACCAAGAACTATAATTATGGGGTATGTTGCTGTAAAAGGTGGTTCTGAAGCCATTGAAAATGCAAAAAAACTAGTTGAGTTTTATCGCTTGCGTGAGGAAGTGTCTCCTTTGGAGGTGGCGCAGATTCAATCACAGTTCAGGTTGGCCATTGATAAAATCATGGGTGAGGGGTCCTTTTATGCCCCTGAATACGGTGCACTTGCCCTAAAACAAGTTGAAGGGGATATTTTAGAGGCCGCTTTTGTGATGCGGGCGTATCGGGCAACCCTATCAAGATTGTACTATTCGGAGCCTATAGATACTAAGAATATGTTCGTTGAACGGAGAATCTCCTCTTCATTTAGAGACATCCCCGGAGGGCAAATTTTAGGCCCAACAAGAGATTACACACAACGCATGTTACAAGTGAACCTTGCCACGGAAGATGATGAGGATATGCAAAAATTCTTGGCTGAATTTAAAGAGGATGTAAAGGGTGTTGAAAAAGAAGAGGTCAAGACCTTTAGCAAGGTGGTTGATTTGTTAAGAGAGCAAGGCTTGTTAAAAGGTGTAGGCAACAATGAAGACACTAAATTAATGGATGTGACCCGAGTTGCCGTGAAATACCCGGCGCCCAGATCGGCAAGATTACAGATGCTTGCCAGAGCGGAAACAGGTGGCATTATGGCACTAGGCTATAGCAGTATGAGAGGCCATGGCAGTGTGCACCCAACCGTGGGTGAACTTAGGGTCGGTCTTGTAGACGTGCATGTGACCGATAATAGAAAAAGAAAACGCTACATAGGCAAAGTGAGGGTTACAGAAGCTGAAATGATTTCGAAAGCAGCATCAAAGAGTGCCAAAAAAGTACCTTATTATTCCATTGGTTACGGATTGTGTTTTGGTCAAAATGAAACCAAAGGCATTTGTATGGGAATTTTGGACAGGGCCATGCGTATACCAGGAAACAATGCACCGGCCAATGACCAAGAGTTCGTGTTGTACCACACTGAGGGTGTTGAATCATTAGGATTTACAAATCACCTAAAATTACCGCACTATGTTACCTTCCAATCTGGGCTTAGCAATCTGCGTAAAGCTGTAAAACGAGATAAAGCATCCGAGGAGGAAAAAAAGGAAGCAGTGAAAGCCAATGGTGTTTTGCAACAAGTTAACGACGATCTTATTTAATCATGGTAGAAGAAAAAAAATTCCACAGACAGTTTAACTACGCGTTTATTGATGAAAGAACGAAAAAAGAAATTCGGCGCAAACTCTTAAAGGCGGTCTGTATTCCGGGGTATCAAGTACCTTACTCCTCTCCTGAAATGCCCATCGCCCGTGGTTGGGGCACTGGGGGACTGCACATTACCCTCTCATTAATAGGAAAAGAGGATACATTTAAGATTATCGACCAAGGTAGTGATGCCAGTGTAAATGCTTGCAACCTCAGGGATTTCGTAAAAAACACCACCGATTGTGATACCACTTTTGAGACCTCAAAGGCAACGCTAATTCAAACACGTCATCGGATTACAGAAGAAGAGTTGAAAGCCCACCAAATCATGATTTTTCAGGTACCCCAACCGGAACCTTTACGTGGTGTGGAGCGCTACGAGAAGAAAACACGAGAAATGCACGCCGAGGCTGATTATGCCAAAATGTGGGTTTCCCTGTATGAATCGTTCGTACGTTTTGGAGATATCATGCGAGGTGCAGGTTATCCCGTAAAAGTGAACGGACGTTATGTAATGTCGCCATCGCCCATTCCACGTTGGGACATCCCCAACCTAAGTGACGCTGAATGCCTATATCTATTTGGTGCAGGTCGGGAAAAGCGTTTGTATGCCGTGCCACCACACACCACCGTCGAGCCGTTGGAGTTTGAAGACGTCAAATTTAAGATTGAGCAGTTCGAGGGATTGAAATGTGAGATCACTGGGGAACAGATTGCCTTTTTAGATGAGCTGTATGGCTCTGATGGAAAAACAACCCATGTGGTCAATGACAGTGATTTTATGAATCAAATCAAGGAGAAAGAAAGGCCTATACAATGGGTGAATCGATACCTCACCGAAAAAATTGAAAAAACCTTTAACAAGAATTAATGATGGATAACAAAGAATGGCTTTTAAAGGTTGAGAACCTGACCAAGATTTATGGTGAGCATTCCGTTAACACTTTGGATAAAACAGGCCCATTATTCAATTCTAACCAGTGCCCGGAAACAGGTGCCATTGTCGCCTGTGCCAATATTGATTTCACGTTACACCCTGGAGAAGTGTTGGGTATTGTGGGTGAAAGTGGTTCAGGTAAAAGTTCGTTGGTAAACCTGCTGTTCTTTGATTTGATGGCACCAGCCGGTAGCGCTTGTTTAAAGGGATATAAAAATGACAACACCAATATTTTAGAGGTTTCTAACCAGCAAAAACGCTTCCTTAGAAACCATAAAATGGGAATGGTGTACCAAAACCCAAGGGATGGATTGAACTTCCGTTTTTCATCGGGAGGAAATATCGCTGAAAAACTGCTTATGGCTGGTAATTTTCATGTGGGCAGTATTCGCGAAAGAGCTTCTTATCTATTGGAATCCACAGAGGTACCAGTACCTCGGATGGATGAAACTCCGGAATCTTTTAGTGGTGGTATGCAACAACGGGTGCAAATTTCAAAAGCCATAGCCAACAATCCACCTTTGCTATTTCTTGATGAAGTAACCACTGGATTGGATGTTTCGGTACAGGCAAAAGTATTGGACATGATCAGAAGGCTGCAACAAGATTTGAACATTGCCATGATCGTGGTATCGCACGATCTAAGTGTCATCAGAATGCTTACCGATAGAACGATTGTGATGAAAAATGGACGAATCGTAGAAAAAGGACTAACTGATCAAATATTACAAGATCCTCAGCATGGTTACACACAACTATTGGTGAGCTCACTTTTATAAAACAGGCATTATGGAACATACAATCGAAGTAAAAGGGCTATCCAAGAGGTTTACAATGCATATCCTGAATGACAAGGTCATTCATGCGATTCAGAATCTTGACTTTTTTATAAAAGAGGGAGAAATCGTCGGACTGGCCGGAAAATCCGGAGCGGGTAAATCAACCTTGATCAAATGCATTTACAGAACCTGTATTCCAAGCAAAGGGGAGATTATTTACAACTCCAAAAAGTTCGGAAAAATAGATTTGGCAAAGGCAGACGATTATGAGATATTGGCACTACGCAAAAGCGAAATGACCTACTGTTCCCAATTTTTAAGTGTGATTCCAAGGGTTACCGCTATTGATGTAGTTGCGGTTAGCCTTGTCAGCAAAGGGGAGTCATGGGGAAATGCACGACAAATCGCTAAAGAATACCTCTCGAAACTTGGTTTGGACGAAGAGCTATGGGATGCCTACCCTTCTACCTTTAGTGGTGGGGAACAACAGCGAATCAATGTTGCCCGTGCCATCATTTCAAAGCCACATTTCTTATTGATCGATGAGCCCACAGCATCTCTAGATCAAAAAACAAAAGATATTGTTATCAATATGGTGCTTGACTTAAAAAACCAAGGCACCTCTGTGCTATGCATTACGCATGATCCCTATACCATGGAACATATTGCCGATAGGGTAATCGAATTGAAAGATGGTAAAATCGTTGAACCTGCGTTGTCGTAACCATGCAAGCTTCAGCATCTATTTCAGAACTGAGTCAAGAAAATCACAATGAACGACAGCGGTTTGAAGTTTGTCTTGAAGGTTTGCAAATCAGAGTTCAAAAACTAAGGTCGACCGATAAGTTCAAAAACATAAATGGTTTTTGGCACTCACAGGATTATCAAGGCTACGCCCTAGTTTCAATGCTTGATGCCAACCCAAAAAATGAAGAGCTTTCTGAGAAACTATTGGGCATACAGCATAGGATTTGGCAACAAATTCAACTGCCCCGTCAGTTCTACTTAATGCCTAAAGAGAGTTTTCATCAAACCATTGTAAACACACTTTCAGGAAACAGGTTTAAGGAACACATTGAAAACAAAGGTTTAAAAAGTGTATATCCTACGATTATTAAAGATGCCCTTGATTTGGCATCCAAATCCAAATTGGGCCAACCTATTCAAATGAATTTCGCAGGATTGGGAATTTTTGGTTCGGCCTTCGGGGTGTTGGGTACAATCAATAAAACAGAAGATTGGAACGCAATTTTGCAATTGAGAAATGAACTTTACAGTAACGCTAACCTCAATCAACACGATATTAAACGTACAAGACCATTTATTGCCCACATTACCTTAGGTTACATAGATGGAGTATTAAGTGAAGCTGATAGGAAAAAATTGGTCGAGATTTTTAATGAAATCAATTCCTCTATCAACTTTTCTGATTTGGTGTTCAATATTGATAAGACCCAGCTAAGAAGTTACGACCATCTGGCCGAATTTGTATACAAACGAAACTATCCATCCTATAAATTTTGCGGACATGCTACATGATATTGAATTTTTCCCAGAGGAACTGCGGGATGCCCCGCCAACCATGTTGAGCGAAAAACCCACTATTCACCCTAGCTGCACGCTCAGAAAGTGTAAAGTTGGCGGATGGACGAGGTTGGGTGCCAATACAAGGATGAGCGAAGTCTCTTTTGATGACTACAGCTACACGGCAGGCAATGTGTCTATCGTCTATGCCACGGTGGGCAAGTTTTGTTCCATAGCCAATAGCGTTCGCATTAACCCGGGCAACCATCCGCAATGGCGGGTAACGCAAAATCATCTTACCTATAGGCGCAAACAATACGGATTCGACACTAAGGAAGATGAGGAATTCTTTCAATGGCGCAGAGATCACCATTGTACTATTGGCCACGATGTATGGATCGGCCATGGAGCCGTGATCATGGCAGGCGTATCTATCGGCCATGGGGCCGTTATAGGTTCTGGGGCGGTAGTCACCAAAGATGTCGGTAACTACGAAGTGGCCGTAGGCGTACCCGCAAAAGTGATCAAAAAACGTTTTACGGATGAACAAATAGAGAAATTATTGGAAATCGCCTATTGGGATTGGGACAGGGAAACCTTGGAAAAACGCTTTGACGATTTATTTGAAATAAATGCATTTCTGGAAAAATATCACTCAAAATGAAGAGAATAGCGGCTTTGCTTTTTGTTGTCTTTGGTGTCTTCTCATGTGAAAAAAGCGATAAAACAGACAATGAAGAGGAAATTAAAGAACTGGTATACGGGCGTGTCGTTTCGGTAGATAATGAAGCCAGTATAGAACGTACCGAAAAAACAGCGGCTTATCTAGAAAAAGAACTGGGCGTACCCGTACGGATTATAAAAGGAAGTGATTATGCCAGTATCATTGAGGCTATGAAAACGGGTAAAGTGGATTTTGCCATTACCGGGGCATTTTCCTATTCCATTGCAGCTGCCAAAGCAGGGGCAGAATCGTTGGTCACAACGGCATACACGAAAACTGGAACGATAAATTATGCAGGTTCCATGATATTTACCAGTTCTAAATCGGGTATTACATCCATAGAGCAAGTTATTGCCAACCCCCAGAACTATACCATCGCCTTTGCCGATCCGGCATCTACTTCAGGATACCTATATCCATCTAGCTATCTACGGTCTCGTGGCATAGAGCCTTCAGAAGACATGAAACAGACTCTGTTTGCCGGGGGCCATACCGCAGGCATATTTTCGTGTTTAACACAAAAAGTTGACCTCGCCTGTACGGGCAATACCTCTCTTGAACGACTTGAACTGCGAAATCGAATCGAGCCCGGTTCGTACAAGGTGCTTTGGAGAACAGACTCTATACCGCCCAGTAACGTTTATGTACGTTCTTCA
>NZ_CAKZYF010000187.1 GCF_937884665.1 uncultured Allomuricauda sp.
TATTATAACTTAGGCTAACGTTATTAGCGGATTGCCACCATTTTAAATTGACTTTTTTACCTAAAGAAGCAAAGAAAGTATGTTCTCTATCGAAATTAATGGTCTGCAAAATATACTCCCTTGATGCGTTTTCCAGTTGGAACGCCGCTCTGGTAATCCGGTCAATGGTATAGGTATATCCCAGTTTTAGATTCCAATCTTTGAGGATTCCCCCTATTTCAAAGCTATGTATCCTGGAAGGTTGCAAATTGGGATTTCCCCTAATTGAGGTAAACTCGTCCTGATAAATCACAAAAGGGTTTAGAGATTCGTAAGAGGGTCTTCGTATTCTGGAGGAATAGGTAAAGAATGCGTTGATGTTTTCAGATAATTTTGTTTCAAAAGAGGCGTTGGGAAAAACATTTGTGTAATTATCCTTGATAACTGCCCCGCCGTCCACACTGGTCAACAAGGTGTAATCTGTCAATTCGGTTCTGAACCCAAGACTATAGTTTGTTTTTTCATTCAACCGCTTGCTAAAGTTCAAGTATAAAGCGGGTACCCGTTCATCATATTGAAAATTGTTCGAAAGCACGGCATCTCTAATTGGTGCCATATCATCTTCCAAATCGAAAAAATCAGTAAATGATGTATTGTTTACATAAGAAAACTTTCCTCCCATTTCCAGGCTGCTGTTCTTATAAACCTTTGTGTAATCCAGTTGGGCACTGACTATTTGAATATTTCCCTTCCCAGCATTGTTTATCCTAGAGTTTCTTTCTATTTCATTTATTATACTTGATTCGTTTATTCGGTTATCAAAGTCATTTTTATAAGAGGCATACTGCCCCCCTATAAATAGATTGGTGCCCAGGCTATCCATTTGAGTTGAATAGTTTAGGTTAAAAATACTTTTACGATCTAAATCATTTATTTTCAAGATGCTGTTGTATGTGCCCACTTGGTCATCGGTTATTGTATTTTCGCTAAGTTGTTCACCTCCCATACCCTCATAGGCGCCATTATACTCCAATGAGATATAGGTGTTTTTAGAAATGTTATACTGTCCGCCTAGGCTGTAATTGGAGAAGTTGTCCCGCTCGTACAACCAATCCAAAGTGATATCGGAACTGAAAAAGTCCCCAATATCCTCTCTTGTTCGTGTTGTGGTTTTCAACCATCTATCATTTCCTACCAGCAATCCATAGGTCGCATTCATTGACCATTTACCCCCTTTATAGCTGATATCTAAATTGGTCCTGTTATCGTATCCTGCAAAATCACTGTAGCTATAGTAGTTTTTTACTGCACCTTTTATACCCTCTTCTGTATTGCGTATGGTTTTAATATTGATGACCGCATTACCTTCGGCATCGTATCGAGGACCGGGATTGGTAACGATTTCAATCGTGTCGATATTAGAAGGCGCTATAGCCGATAAACGCTCGTTACTCACCTTTATGCCATTTAGAAATATCACGGCATCGCCCTTTCCAAAAATGCGTATCGCATTATTTTCATCAATTAAAACACCGGGTGACTTACTGAGTATTTCGCGAACGGATGTACTGGTGGCCAACGTGGTATTTTCTACTTTTACTTCAATAGAACCATCCGGTCTTTGTTGTATCATAGGGGTTTTGGAAACCACCACTACTTCTTCCAATTCCATTGATGCTTCCTCCACCATTATATCACCCAAATCAATTGCTGCCCGGTCTTTGAATTCCACGTTAATGTAAATGTCCTGAAATTCTAAAGAAGTTAACTGTAGTAAAACACTTAGTACGTTCAGGTTTTCCAGAAAAAATTTTCCATCAAAAAAACTAGTTCCAGCTATGATTGTGGAGTCTATGGGAGAAATTACCAGCACATTTCCGGCCAAAACGTCTCCATTGGAATTCACCACATTCCCTGAAATAGATTTAATCGATTGTGCACTAGTGGGCTTTGCGAAACAAACGAATGACAAGCTAACCAGAATAATTCCCTTTAATTTATTAAATGGAACTAGCACCTTGAGAATGCTGGTCTTAAACATGACTTACCCATTTTGTTTTTGCAAGGGTAAGTTGATATTTCAAACTTGAAATAAAGTTGTGCAATACATATTGGAAGTTCTATTATATATTTTCGAACCCCAAAGTGTTATTTTGTTTGCGACTTAAAATTTGCCGGAGTATGGCCCGTCAGCTTTTTGAAAGTTGTAAAAAAAGTGGATTTTGAATTAAAACCGCATTCATATCCAATAGTTTCCGCCTTGTATCGGTCCTCGTGAAGTAACATCTTTTTAGCCGCATTAATTCTATATTCATTGATAAAATTAGAAAAGCTCTTGCCCATATTATCATTTAAGAATTGGGATAAACGTTGTGAGGGTACATTCAAGTCCTTCGCCAAATCGGCAATTTTCAAATTTGGATTTCTAAATAACTCTTTCTCTTTAAAAAGTTGGTTCAATTTTATGGAGAGAGCTTCCGCCTCATATATATCAATCTTTTTTGATGCATACTTCACATGACTTTCAAAAAATCCTGATGTCTTTCGGAATTTGAAAATCCAAAGAAAGAGCAAAGCATAAAAAATGATAGAAAAGGATAATGCCCCGACCATGTAGGTGGTGTGCGAAGTTACTAAAGGCCCAATCCAGAAAATACCGATTCCCAAAAAGAGACTTACCAGCCAGGTTTCTTCATTGTTCAATTTAAATCTGCTATGAAGCACGCTTCCAAAACTTTTTTTAAGAAGAAGAGCAGTAAGAACCAAATAAACAAACCACTGAAAATATATAAAGGCTACTACATATTGTGAAAGCCTTGTAGGGCCATTTACATAATTGAAAGTTGATGGATATAATAGGCCAATTATAGTGATGGCGAGGGCCGCAGGGACAATATGAAGCCACCAATAGTTCTTTATGCTCGCATTGTAGTCTAATGACGATTTGACATATAAATAAAAAAGAGGCCCTATCAAAGTATTTGCAGAAAACCCAATTTCGACAATGACTTCAGATAGGCCTGCATCAAAATAAAGAAAAACGGAAGTTATTATTTTGACACCAATCGCCAATAGTAGCGCGGAAAGATAATAATTTGCACTACGTCTGTGCTTAACGAAGAAAGCAAAATATAAGCTCAAAAAAAGAGCGTTAAAAGCTCCAATTATAGCAAAGAAAAATAGTATTTGATATTGAGAATACAAGCTGAAAAAGATATTATGTATTTTATCATGGAGAATTTTGCCTTTAACTCTATGCGACCCCTATTACCCTGCGTTTAAACTTAGGTTAAAAATAGTGATTTGTTAATATTTTTCCTTTAACACATATTATCCCTCCGCTCCCGTGCTTTAGCCTCTCCCAAAACAGGCTCTTCGGTTCGTGTAAACATATTTCGCTATATTTTCAGAAGAAGATTTCTAGAGGAAATTTTTCAGAATGTGCAGTACCAACTTTACCATCGCACCACCTTGCTCCTACTTCAAAAGGTCTACCAGACTTTATTTCATCTGGCTGTACCCAAAATAAAGTTATACCGGAGCAGGTTCGGGACAGGCGCTACGTGGTATAGTAAGGTACAAATGGTTATTGGTTTTCAAGCCGAGTAGTTTTTCATTTGTAAATCATGATCCCATTATGTCTAATACGGCACGATCATTCGGTAAACGTCGGAAATCCGTTTGCCGGTATACAAGAAACTTTTTACGTAGTGGTGTTCTTTGCTCGTGCTAAGATTTATAGCTATAATTTGCCATCCGCTGTATTGTACATCTTGTACAACCATAGAATATTCGTCTGTCCTATAGCCTTGAAGGTTTTGGCCTTCAATTACTGCTCTTCATAAATATCGAACTCAGCAGAAATGGACTTAACCAGTTCAGCATCGTCAAAATCGCTATCAGACATTTTTGAAAGCCTCTCTAAATACCAATCAAACTGACCTTTATGAAAGATAGTTAGCATCTTGCCCCCATTTTTACAACTGGCCGCATGCCATACATTGGGAGGAACGGTTACGGTATCTCCAGGTTTTGCTATTATCGTGGTATCGTCAAAGGTTAATTCTACTTCGCCTTCCAAGATATAAAATACTTCAGTCATTATTTTATGATGGTTACGAGCCAGATATTATCCTGGTTTTAGTGTATCCTCCACTAAACTCAAACTTCTTTTTGTGCGATCCGAGGAAAGTTTTACAAAACAGTGATCTTGTGAATAATTGTAATTTTTTCCTTCGCCTTTTCTAATGATTTCCATTGCTTCCATTTCAACGATATTATTTTTTATGTTTCAATACCCACTTTCAGATTATTTGTTATGATAGGCTCTGGAAACCTCAAAACTGTCCTCAAACCAATTCCAAAGAACTACTTTTCCATCTTTAACCTTTACCCTCAGCGCATACGTAAATTCATTGGTTTCTTGATTTGATTTGGACAGCAATCCCACCATTTGTCCAAAATAAGCGGCGGTATCCCCCTGGGCAAAGCCATCAGTAGGCTCCCATTTCAAAGTTTTGAAGTTTTCTCCAAAGACAGGAAAAAAATCTTCTAAAATAGCCCTTTTTCCTTGCCATGGCCCTATCCAAGGTAAGCTGGAATCCCCGGCGTTTTGCCAAACCATGTCATCGTGCATTAAACTGATCATAGCGTCCATATCTCCCTGGCCCATCGCTTTCATAAAAGCGTTGGCAATATCTAGGGTTTCTTGTGATTGGTCATTTATAGCTTTTTCAACAGGGGTTTCAATTTTAGATGCATTTTCAGCATTCGAATCTGAACTTTTAGTTTCGCCTTGATTGCAACTGTACAGAACTACGGAACAAATAATGGCTACAATGTGATTATACTTCATCTTATTTATTTTTTAACAGATTAAACCTTTCGATATTGAGCAATATGAAATGTAAGAACCAGCACAAAATTAGTTCCTGCCGTTAGGCCCAAATAGGTAAAAAAAAACCTTTGTAGGGTAAAAAACGGAATTACTGCTGTCCGAGCTGAGCTCTAAAACTTTTTGGGGAATAACCTGTTCTTTTTCTGAAGTACTTAAAAAAGTTGGTTGGTTCATCAAATCCAGATCTATAGGCAATTTCACTAATGGACAAATGGGTATTGGCCAATAAACGCTTAATTTGGAGAATTACGATTTCATCAATGAAAGCCTTGGCACTTTTGCCTATCATATTTTTAGTGACGTTACTCAACGTTTTTGGCGTTACGCCTATTTTGCCGGCATAGTAAGTAACCTTTTTATGTTCAAAACATTCATTTTCAATTAATTCTTGAAGAAGGGCAAATTTGAAGTAAGAGTTGCCCGTGGATAGATTATGATAAACTTTTGATTTAACCCGAAAAAGTCGAAGTACTATGGCCTGTATCAAATTTCGGATAATTTCGATCGACTCGCTATCGTTGACCAAAAAGTACTCTTTTTCTATTTGGTTCACCAGAACTTGAATTTCATTAAATTCAGATTCACTCAACTGCAGTTTTGCCGACCCAAACAGTTCATTGAAAAGTTGAAATAACCTTAAACCTTCATTGCGATTGGAAAAACGAATGGCGAAATCTTCGGTAAAAATAAGAAGCTTCCCCTTGGCCCCACTTTTATGGAACTTGTGGATCGTGTGCTTGCGCAAACTAAAAACCGTGCCTCTCATAAACGGGAAATCATCATAATTCACACTGTGAATTCCATTTCCATCGGTTATTAACAAGAGAACATAAAACCCTACTTTATGATGTTCAAATTGACTGTGATCTCTTGGTTTTAAACTCAAAATCTTCTGAAGCGAAACTAAATCAAAATGACTGTTTTTGGTTTTTTGATTGATAAATTCTATTTCTTTTACAGCGTCAGTCATTGTTCTGCTAAACTATGAAATATAACCTTTAATGGATGGCTTACCAAGACATCTACATTTAACCAAGTATCCGCAAGTTTTGTACTCTTAAATTATCAGTTTTTGGTTTGACTGTTAAGTGTACATTTTAGGATATCACTGCATTTGATTCAAAAAAATTGAAATTTAGTTGGTCGTATGGGGACACTTAGGTGTATCCTATCTTAAACCCTTGGCTGGTGCCATTAAAACCCATCTTTACGAATTTGTTGAACGCTTCGTTTATGTATGAGTTTTAAAAAATAATAAGCGCTTCAATAGGTAACCCATTACTACGAAACAGATCACCCATCGCGGTACAATCCCGGGTGAATGAATTCTTACGTTTCCGGTTACGATGGGTGCACTGATTTTCGTTTGAGAATAGCGAGTGAAATTCGTGTATCGAACTTTTCCCTACCTCAGCTAATCAGACACCACTTAAACACTAAGGTCACCTATTTCCCTAAAAATTTTTTTAGGTCTATCCATTCTTACGGTTAACTACAATCCAGACCATTGAATTTTTATGCGTATTACTTTAAAATGGAAATATTTTATGTTTTCTTGGGCATTGGATATGACTTGCAAAACCTAAAAATCGGTATTTCTGCCCATTGATAGTCCTTATGAATTCTAAAGGGAATTACCAATTCTTAACTGCCAATACCGTTTTTGATAAGAGATTACCGTTGTTTTTGTAGGTGACGCTCTGTACCATGCCAATACCCGGGGCAATCCAAGTTACCGTTTTGTTTTGTTTGTTAATAAAACCCATTTTGGTATTGGTTTTTTGTTCCATCTTGAGGCATTGAAAAGTACCGGCGGGGGTTTCAATGGTTTCGCTTCCGGTCACCTTTCTTTCGGATACATTGATTTCTATTTTTAGCGCTGCGGCATTTATCTTCATCTTTATACGGTAGTCTGGCAATGGGGTGTTCCTATCCATGATTCCATTACTTACCAAAAAATTGTCACCCGATACAACTACTTCAAGACCTTCGAAAAGTTCAGTAAAAGAGTGGGTAACGCTTTCTGGTGGCATGTAAAGCCCACCATCGATACAGAATACCCCATAGTCTACCTCATAAACTTCAATATTGCCATTTCTATCTTTGAATCCCAACGGTTCTCCTTCTTTATCAAAACTAATGGACTTGACAGTAAGGCCGCCGGTGTTTTCTACTGTTATGGTATGTAAGGAGCTGCCCGTCAACCTCCCACGCTTATCATAGTATTTATAGGACCATTCTTGGCCTATTTCAGAAGGGAAATAGGAATAACAGTTTTCTTGTGCTTGGGTGATAGCTGTAGTTAGCAATGCAAGAACGAAAGTGGTGCATAGTTGGATTTTTGTGTATGTGATGTAACTCATCTTCTTCAGTTTTTAAATGTATTATTGGTCAAGTTGTATTTTGATTTGAAGATTTCTTGTGCCAATACCTACACTATCGGTTTGCCAGAGCACTTGGGCACTTGGCAAATAAATAAGGCGTATGGAAACACGCACATCATTGGTGGGGTTGGCCAAAACCATATAATCTTCGAAAAAAGCAGTATAGATTGAATTTTCTGGATTTGATAGCTGCAGTTCCGTTCGAGTTTGTAAAGTGCCGTCTTCATTGTCAATTTTAAACACGATGACTTTATCTTCATTTTTTTGAAGTACATACGAAATGTCATTATGGGTATGAAAACCTTTGGAATTCGGAATTTCAAGTGCGGACTGCCAGTTTAAGGTTCCAGTATCCTTGTCAAGCGCATAAACGTTTCTGTCCCTGGAGGGAAAAATCAACTGGTTTCTAGCAATTATTCCATTTTGTACGTTTTCCGCCCCCGTTTCAAAAGACCATTCTTCGTTCAACATGGTATTTAAAGCAAATACCCTATCTCCCCAAGAACTTACAAGAATGGTATTTCTGTCAATGGTCAGATTGCTTGGGTCAATTCGTTCTTCATAGGTTTTCTCAAATGTCGTTGACCCGTTTTCCTTGTCCAAGTACGCGAAGTTGACCGGCGAATTACCGTTGGGATAGGTAAGCGCCAATAATCTCCCGTTAACTAAACTGGGAAACGTTTCACCGCTTACATTTTTTATCCATATTGTACCTCCATCAACTAGAGAAACACATTCCAGGAAATGAGTGCGTTCAAAGGTGAACGTATCCAATCGAGAATACGAAAAAAATACAGCCTGTTCTTCGAATACAGTGTTGGAACGGAATATTTCAAAAGGATTTAACTCATCCTCTGGATATGTTTTTTCCCAAATGAGATTACCGTTCCCATCTTGTTTCACCAAGCTGTTCTCCCTAAACAAATAAGTATGTTCTCTATGTTCCGCGATTGCAACAGGTCCAGTCACCTCCATTTGTTCAAGAAAGTCTCCGTTTTCAAGGTTTAAAATGGTTTCCTTATTTACTGCGGAATTATTAATTGTGAAACTAATGGTACCCGAAGGAGTACTAATTTCGCTTTCTACCTCTATTGTTCCGTTGTCATCATTTGAACAACCATAAAGCAAAAGAAAGAAGGAACAAAAAGAAAGATACCTAATGCATTTATTTAAAATATTGTTTTTCATTTTTTTTAGTTTTTTCATCATTGACCTTCAAAAGGTCAAACCGAGGATTGTTTGGATTTAAGTGTAAATGGATCCTTAATCAAGAAACCAAACATCGTTAAGAAGACCCGTTTCTCCCAAACCTCCTAAAAGGAGAATACCACCGTTAAAGAGAACACTTTGAGGTCCACGTCGCTCAGAAAACTGAGTAGCATCATCAGCCATAGTCCATTCTGTGCCATTGGTGGAGGTCCAGACCGTATTACTTAAAAAATCTGCTTCTTCCGGGTCAGGACTTTCACTTCTACCTGCTAAAACCCAAAGCTTGTTCGAAAACGATTCAACGGTATGAAGAGATTTCGGGAGGAATTCAGCATTTTCAATTTCCAAGGTCCAGTCGACTCCATTGGTACTGCTCCAAACGTCGCTTAAATCGCTACTCGTGACTTGAGAACCACTAATGACCCACATTCTGTTGTCAAAAACCGTGGAAGCTGTGGTCCTAGATGTGAAGGGTGTTTCGGCAACTTCTTCAACCCAATTGATGCCATTGGAGCTGGACCATATTTTTCGTTGGAGCATAAATCCATTGACGCCTGCAATGATCCAAAGCCTATCATTAAAAACAACTAATTCATGACTTCTAAGACCGGGAAAGTTAGCTTCTTCCACTTCCAGGGTCCAGTTTATTCCATCTACGCTTGACCAGACATCATTTCTGGTATCCTCCCTATCAAAGCCTCCGATTACCCATAGCTTCTCTTGAAAAACAATACTTTTTAACCCAAATCGAGGCGAAAATGGAGCTTCTTCCACTTCTAAGGTCCAGTTTATCCCATCTTGGCTTGACCAAATATCATTTGCTCTGTTGGTATCACCGTCATCGGGAACCAAACCACCAATTACCCAAACTTTATTCTGGAATACGGATGCTGCAAATAGATATCTAGGTGGAAAATTGGCATCAACTGTAAGTAGTTCCGCAGTAAGATCTCTAGTCGTAAACCTAAAGACTTCCGAATCTGTACTATTACCATTGTCATCCGTTGCTCTCACTTTCCAATAATAGGTAGTATTTAGTTCCAATCTTTCCGTAAGGGTAAAGGAAGTAGATGAAATATCGGTACTAATAACGGTTTCAGGATCGGAATTTGTACTCAAGAATAGCGTATAGGTCACGGGATCATCTTCTGGGTCAGTGGCTGTTTCCCAAGTGAACTCGGATAGCACATCAACATTAGTGCTGGTATCTGTTACTCTCAAAAGGTCAAAAGCCATTGGTGGTAGATTTTCAACATTTGGAGGTGTCCCACCATTGTCATCACTATTACATCCGGTACAGATGATCACCAAAACAAGAAGTGTATAAAATCGTATCATTTCATTTATTTTTAACAAGGTTTATCGGGTTATTAACTCAGTGGCATGTTCGCCAATCAATATGGTCAAATCTTCAGCTGTTACATTTCTTGATGTGCTATCGGTCCCGCCAAAATCGATTACTTGAAAGAGCAGCCCGTCACCTATCTGAAGGTTCTGGGATACTTGCCCCGTAGTAATTAAAGTCCCGGCAAGAATATTACCGGTGGTCGGATTACGAATGTCACCATTAAACTCAACCGTTGTAGAAAAGCCGTTATCACTACGTTCCCAAGGTTCAGGAACTGAGGAAATAAGCTGAATGTTATCAGTGGTAAATCGGAATGAAATATTGCCAACACCACCTTGGTCGCTTCCCGTGAGGATAAAATCATATTCCGTATTGCCCCTAAGGTTCAATTGAATATTTTCAAAGTTATCTTCCTGGGTAAAGGTTTGTTCAAACCCATCACCCGAGATACGAAAAGAAAACTCTGGTGGGGTGGTATCCGTTTCAGGAATTTCATCGACTTCACACGCAAAGTTCAAAGAAGCCAATGTGAACAGCACGACTAAAAATTTAAAGTTCGTTTTCATTTTTCTTGCTTTTTGGTTTGTTGCTCCTGAACCTATCTGAACTAATGGTATATTTTGTTCGTTCCTAGACTCCCAAAACACCACCGGTACAATTTTTGGAACTATCTTCTTGCCGGTCATTTTTATCTATTCTTCCAGTCCATAATAGGCAAGTACAGCGTGGTAATCCCCAATGCCTATACCAGCTTTTTTTAATTCTGCCAGGGTATTTGCTGCTGCGGATTTTCCTGATGTGGTACGGGTAGACTCTATAATGATTATTCTCAGGCTGTCCAGCTCTCCCTCTACGATACTGGCCAGTGACCCATCCGGAGCTACAAAATCCAAACGATAAATCCCCGGTTGTGCGGAACCGGCTATATTAAATCGAATTTCGTCAACAATTACAGGGACTTGGTAGTGCCTATTAACCCCTCCTGAGTAAAGACTACTGGTCACATAAGCCAGAATGACATCGTTTTCCAACACATCGGTGGTAATCTCAGCGACGAACTCTACGTGAAAAGAGCCTATGGCATCTCTTATATCAAAGGTCAAGGATTGTACATTGGCATTACCATCCGCACCGTCTTCACCATTAGTACCATTTTGACCATCTGTACCATTGGCACCATCTGAACCATCTTCACCAGCCGGACCTTGGGGCCCGGCAGGGCCTTGTGCCCCATCAACACCATTTAGTCCGTTCATTCCATCCATTCCATCTTCGCTATCACAGGCCATAGCTAGGGAAGCCATAACAAACAATAGGATTAAAAGCTTAAAACTTGTTCTGATTGTTTTCATTTTTCTTGTTTTTTGTTTTGTTGTTCTTCTAGTATCCTTTTGTAAAACACGGTGTCCAAAGAGTCTTTTTGTGCCTTGGTCAAGTCTTTGGATTGCGCGAAATAAATCTTACGGTATTCTTCTTTTTCCTTTTCCGTGAAACCAGTTTGTTCCAATAGTTCCAGAAATCCAATGCCTTCAGTGATGCCATTGGAGTTGCCTTCTAAATTTTTCCCTAAGATTCCCGTCAATGACTTAGAAGCTAAGTCCATAAAATTGTCTTGTTTTTTAGCTATTGAATCTTTTTTTGTCCCATTTTCTTGAGCATAACTGGAACAGGAAATGCCCACGGAGCACAATGCCAACAGGAGTAGTTTTGTTTTAGTCATTTTAATTATTTTTTAAAGCTTATCGTTCTAATGATTTTACCTTTGTACGTTAAGTGAAGCGTGTACTTTCCTTCAATTAAGTGGTCAATGCTCAAATAAATAGTAAAGTGGGGGATGGCTTTTAGAATGCCTTTATATGATGTTTCATTTTCTTCCATGGAACGTTTCTTTTAGTGAAACATCGAAAACGAAAGTACAGGCTTATGGCGTGGAGGTATGCCAGAACTGTAACAGATATGAACAGTTATGTAACATGCTGTATAAATGGCTTAAAAGCGTGTATAACTAGCCGTTATTATACGTTTTTTGGATACTTGGATGGACTTGTCCCATAGACTTCCTTAAAACATTTGGCGAAATAAGAGAGATTGTTGAAGCCTGTCCGGTAGCATACCTCGGACACATTTGCATCTGATTTTTCGAGAAGTTGGGCGGCCAATTTCAATCTTTGGGACCTGAGGAACTCCGTTGCGGAGAGCCCTGTTAGGGCCTTTAGTTTTCGATGCAATTGCATACGGCTAAAGCCTAGCTGTATGGCGAAGTCCTCGGTGGAGAACGAAGATTCCGTTAAATAGACGTCCAACACGGACTGAATACGCTCTAGCAGTATCTCGTCAGGAGGGGACACGGCAATGTCCTTTGGTTTTAAGACGACCTCTTGACTGTAGCGTTCACGCATTTTCTTTCGGATATTGAGCAAGTTGGCCATTTTGGATTTCAACAGCGTGTTATTGAATGGCTTTGTAATATAATCATCTGCACCGCTCTCTACTCCTATCAATTCATTTTCATCACCCGCTTTGGCGGTCAACAGGATAATGGGCACATGACTGGTCAATTCATTCTGTTTAAGCCCATTGGTCATTTCAATCCCATTTTTTCCCGGCATCATCACATCCGAAAGAATAAGGTCCGGGATTTGTTCTATAGCTTTTTGAAAACCTTCCTCACCATTGGTTGCTACTGTGATTCGATATTCATTTTTAAAAGTGTCTTGCAAGACCGACTGAAGGTCGTTGTTGTCTTCCACAATAAGAAGCAATGGCAGCGAGTCATCTTCAAGGGATTGATTTTGTAAAGTAATACCTGAATCAGAGGTTATTTCCACTGGTTGAGACGCAGGCGTCCATTTGATTTCCTCGTGTATCTCATTGGGTTGAAAACTTGATTTATTACAAGGGAGCTGTACGTTGAACACAACGAAACCATCCTCGTTTTCTACGGCAACCCGGCCTCTGTGCAATTGTACCAATTCCTTTACCAAGGCCAGTCCAATCCCTGCTCCCTCCATAAATTCATCCGTTTGGTAGAATCTGTTGAAAAGCTGTTCCTTTTGAACTTGGGTGAGCGGGTCCGACGTATTTTTTATTCGTATGATAAATTCTTCAGATGAAACCTTGAAGTAGCCCTTAACCCTTCCGGGATACTTAGAATATTTAATGGCGTTTGAAAAAAGATTGGACAGTATTTTCTGAATGGCTTCAATATCTATCCAAAATTCTTCCTTCATAATCTCCATATCGACCTCAAAACCCAGTCCTTTCATTTTGGCCAAGTAGTTATAAGGCTCAATTTGGGTTTCCAGAAAACGACGCGTGGGGATTTTGCCAATTTTTAAACTGAGATTTCCCGACTCGAGCTTGGAGAGGTCCAATAATTGATCCACCAAGTTGGCAAGGCGCTTATTATTTCTCAGGATAAGTTCATATTCATCGCGTTCTTTATCAGAAAGATTTTTTTGCTCTAATTTTTCTTGAATGGGAGTGGCTATCAGTGTCAATGGTGTTCTCAATTCATGGGAAATGTTGGCAAAGAAATTGGATTTGGCCAAATCCAATTTTCGTAGCTCTTCCCGTAATTGTCGTTCACTTTCCAACTCGTATTGTAGGGAAACGCTTTTTTGTTGGTTCACTTTGTTTTTATAGCTTATCAATCCCCAAAAAATTAAGGTCTCCACGGAAACTGTATTTAAAAAGTAATACATGTTATCGTAAACGATGGTCAAAATGTTACCCAAAATCAACAAAAAACTCCCTAAAAGAACAATGGCGTTCACCTTGTTTTTCCCATTTTTAAAAGCAATAATGATGAAGAACAATAGCGTAACTGCTCCAAAAACGTTTCTGAACCATTGATAAACCGGAATGGTATATTCATTATATGGATTAGCGATAAGTACGATTATAAAACCAGCCAAAAAGAACAAAATAGACAGGATGACCAGCCTGCTGATCTTATACAGCACCGGCAAAGTGTTCTCTACCCCTAAAAGATTTATCGCAAAATACAAATAGGTCATGGAGGCCAATATGGTTGAAGCCTTTTTCACAAAATGATAGAGTATAGGATTTATGCTGTTGAGAAAATTATACAGCAAAGGGAGGTCAATAGCGAAAATCGCAAAAGTAAAAAGGAGGTAGAGGCAATAGGTGAGAAAGCTTTTATCTTTTGTAACAAAAAAACCAACTAAAAACAATATACTGGAAATGAGAAATATTCCCATGTAAAAAGACCGTTTGATGTTATGTGATTCATAAAGACCCAAGACCTTGGCTATGTTTTCATCGTCCGTGAATCCAACTTCGGGTCCCTTTGTCCTGCTAAAGACTCCTTTACTGGATATGGTTTTCTTCACCATATAAAAGGGTTTTGAAAAATCAATGGAATCCGTGGGGAAGAAAAACAATCCAGCTTCGTATTGACTATCGACAATAGGTTCAGAATTCTGCTCCAACAATCCTGCCGAATATTTTTTATAGCCATCCTGATAGGGAACATATAAATCGGAACGGTCACTGTGAATTGACGAAACGGTCATGTTGCGTGTCTTGACTTTTGGAGTTATCAAAAATTTATACCAATAGAATCCTTTACCCGTTTTAGGGTCCGTGTGGTTATTTGTAAAGTGAAGTTTGGTAATCTCTTGAAAACTCTTTCTTTGAGTTGAATCCCGATAACTGTATACCAGGTCGAAAGGATAATACGGCGTTTCTTTTTTCAAAATCTCAATACTCTTTAATTCCTGAATGGGATTAAAGGCCTTTACCTGCAAAACAGTAAGCAACAACACCCCGAAAAGATATATTTTAACCTGGGTTTTTGAAATCTTGTGAATACCTGGATTTGTTGGTTTGATGGGTTTAGGGAGCATAATCGAACGAATTGAACAATGGTTTTTTAAACCTCTGCCTTCTTAAATATAGCACTAACCAAAGTAATTTACGAGAAGCGGCGCACGTAAAACGCATTTTATCGTTTAATTCTATTTCTGACGTCGCCTAATAGCAAGGATAAGGATAGCAGCGCTCCTTGTTTTTGAAAAAGGATTTGAATATCGCACTGTTTTTAAAACTCCGGAATAACAGTACATTGTAAATAATCATTTTCAATTCTAATGTAATGTATATTTTACTTTTTGTTCCAAGTTACTTATCGGAAGACCAATTCTGTGAAAGTACCCTTACTTTAAAAAAGAAAAAAGTGTAAAAGACCAATGCCCAGATTCCC
>NZ_CAKZYF010000188.1 GCF_937884665.1 uncultured Allomuricauda sp.
CCCCAAATGATTTTTTTGTCCATCCTGTTTTTTTAGGGAAGATACGGTTCAACCCTGCATTCTAAATATACAGAAAAGCTGAATAGCCCCATAGGTCGACGAATGGTCCTTGCCCATTTATCGCGATATAGGCCAATTCGTCTGCTATTTCTTTCCTACCAATGACCAAATTCAAAATTTTGGGCAATCAATCATAAAAATAACCGTCATGAAAACCGTTTTTTCTTTCATTCTTTTTTGTACAGCGCTCGCTTCGTACTCACAAACTATTACAGGAACCTTAAAATCAGCAATTGATGAACCTATTCCCTATGCGGCCGTAACCATAAATTCTCCCTTGGATTCTTCTTTGGTCAAGGCCACCATAAGCAATGAAAACGGAATGTTCACGCTAAAAGGAATGCTTCCGAGCGAGTATCTTCTCGGGGTATCTGTCCTTGGCTATGCGGACTACCAGAAGAAAATCAATTACGTTGGGGGTGAACTAGTGCTCAAATCCATTATTTTGACCGAAGCTGCGCAGAACTTGGAAGAAGTTACTGTGGTAGCCGAAAAGCCCATGGTCCAGGTATTGGCAGATAAAACCGTGTTCAATGTGGAAAATACCATAAATGCCACTGGGACCAGTGCCTTTGAATTATTAAGAAAGGCTCCGGGCGTAATCGTTGATAACAGCGGGGGATTTATTGTAGAGGGTAAAACAGGGGTCCAAATTTTCATTGATGGAAAACTATCCATACTTCAGGGGGAAGATCTGACCAATTTCTTGGAAAGTCTTCAAGCAACGGACATTGAAGCCGTTGAAATCATCACACAGCCCTCCTCAAAGTATGATGCGGCGGGAAATGCGGGAATCATCAATATCAAACTCAAAAAAGACAAAAGTTTAGGTACCAACGGCACCTATAACACTGGGGTGACCACGGGAGATTTTGCACGATATAACTCAAGTCTTAATTTTAACAATAGAGGTAAAAAAGGAAACCTATACGGAACATACAGCAATCGTTTCGGGAAAACTACTGGATTTCTGAATCTGCTCCGTACCCAATCCAACACCCAATTTGATGCCCGAACAGCAAGTGTTTATGACCGAAACAGCAATAACCTAAAGCTGGGATATGACTATTATGTAAACTCAAGGCATACTATTGGTGCTATTTTCAACGGAAACTTCAACAATGCCTTTGGCACCAATACTACCCGAACGCCAATACGCCCTGCGGGGACTGTTCAGTTGGATAGCGTGCTCAGAGCCTTGAACCAAACGGACAATACCTCGTACAACGTGAACGCCAACATCAATTATAAATATGCGGACACCTTGGGCCATAGTCTAAATGTGGATTTAGATTATGGTGGGTATAATAGCGACCGAAATGCCTTTCAGCCCAATACTTTTTTTGACCCCACGGAGTCAGTGGTTTTTCGGGAAACGGTGACCTTCCAGGAAACGCCCATCGATATTGAGATTGCAACAGTAAAAGTGGATTATGAACAGAACTTCCTAAAAGGAAAGTTGGGATTAGGTTTTAAACTTTCTCATATCGATACGGACAATACCTTCAATTTTTTCAATGAAATCAACGGGCAAAGGATACTGGACAATACCCAGAGCAACCAATTTCGATACACCGAAAACATTAACGCGGGGTACTTCAATTACAATAGAAAGTGGGGCAAATGGAATCTTCAGATGGGACTTCGGGTGGAGAACACCATTTCAGATGGTATTTTGGAAAGCAGTCAAGAAAATGAAAACGATAGGGTGGAACGAAATTTTACGGATTTTTTCCCATCGGGTGGACTTACGTATCAATTGAACCGAAAGAATCAGTTTGCGTTGACCTACAGCAGGAGGATTCAAAGACCTAATTATCAATCCCTTAATCCCTTTCAATTTCGATTGAATGAGCTTTCCTTCAGCGAAGGGAACCCTTTTTTACAACCGCAATATACCAACAACGTAAAACTGTCCCACACCTTTAATTACCGATTGACCACATCCATCAGTTATAGTAGGATCTCTGATTTTTTTGCTAGGGTAACCTTACAAGAAAATGAAAGTGTCAGCAACCTGACCACCTTGAATGTAGCAAACCAAGAAGTGTTTAATCTGGGGATTTCATATCCCAAAAAACTCTTTTCTTGGTGGGATGTTTATGTGAGTTTGAATGCCTTTATAAGCGATTTCCAGGCGACAAGTCCGGAGTTTTTGCCCTTGCGTCAAGAAACCTTGAACTTTTATGGACAGAATACGTTCTCCTTGTCAGAGGATTGGCGTTTGGAAGTTTCCGGATGGTACAATTCCCCTTCAATTTGGGGTGGAACCTATCAAACCGACTCCCTAGGTTCTTTGAACGCTGCGGTACAAAAGAAGTTTCTTGATGGTCGATTTACCGCAAGATTGTCCGTCAACGATATCTTGTTCACTTCCCCATGGAGCGGAATCACGCAATTTGGAGAACTATTTATTGACGGTAGTGGAGGAAGCGATTCAAGACGGGTGGCCTTTGGGTTGACCTATGATTTTGGAAGGAATGAAATCAAAAAGGCACGAACCAGAAAGACTGGATTAGCTGACGAAAACAAGCGTATTGGGAGTTGATGGGATAGCATTTTTTGGTATTTTGCGGCTAGAGTAAGACACTAACTATGCGAAAATCAATCTTGACCATCCTTGTTTTATGTACATTTCTGGTAAGTGCCCAAACCCAAAAAAATGTTGAAAATGGGCAGTTTAAGATAAATTTCATCAACCCGGGTTTGGAGTACGAATTTGGTGTTGGTACGGACCAGACCATCGATTTTGGTATCGGTTTGCAGTTTGGGGCAAATTCAGATGGTTATGCCTTCTTTCCAGCAATAAATGGGCAATACCGCTACTATTACAATTTTAAAAGACGCCTGGAAAGAGACAAACGTACTCGAGGAAATTCAGCAAATTATTTAGCAGCCTCAGGAACTTTGTTTTTGGAAGAAGTTATTGTTGGAAACTTGGACTCTGGAGATGGGTATTTTGGATTTGTTGGTCCAGTTTATGGAATTCAGCGAACCTATCGCAAAGGATTCAACTTTAATCTTGAGTTTGGTGTGGGGTATTATTTTGACAATTTTCTGGACGATGACGGTTTTGGCCCAACAGTCAGTCTTAGCATAGGATGGGTGCTAGGTCAAGGGAAACGTCAAAAATAACTAGAGGAAACCTCTAGGAATCAACAACATAAAAAAGACCTTCCTGTTTGGCTGGTAAGGATAAATCGCAGTACCTTTGCGGCCTTAAAAGTGGAAATATGTCCAAAATCAAGAATATCGCCATCATTGCCCACGTAGATCACGGTAAAACAACCTTGGTTGATAAGATAATGTACCATTGCCGCCTTTTTAGGGACAACGAGAACAAGGGAGACCTGATTTTGGATAACAACGATTTGGAACGCGAACGTGGAATAACCATTGTTTCCAAGAATGTTTCGGTCATTTATAAGGACACCAAAATCAATATAATCGATACTCCTGGTCACGCCGACTTTGGAGGAGAAGTGGAGCGGGTGCTCAACATGGCCGATGGGGTATTATTGCTGGTGGATGCTTTTGAAGGTCCCATGCCCCAAACACGTTTTGTACTTCAAAAAGCAATAGATTTAGGTCTGAAACCTTGTGTGGTCATCAATAAAGTGGATAAAGAAAACTGCACTCCAGAAGAAGTGCATGAGAAAGTTTTCGATTTGATGTTTGAACTGGGAGCAGAAGAATGGCAGTTGGATTTCCCTACAGTTTACGGTTCTGCCAAGCAGAATTGGATGAGTGAAGATTGGCAGCGACCAACAGATTCCATCGAACCACTTCTGGATATGGTTATTGAGCACATCCCTGAATTCCAGCCGGAAGAAGGTTCCACACAAATGTTGATCACTTCGCTTGATTTTTCTTCATTTACGGGCCGAATCGCAATAGGTCGTTTGCAGCGAGGAACGCTTAAAGAAGGACAGCAGATTTCTTTGGTGAAACGCGATGGTTCCGTTATTAAAACCAGGGTTAAGGAGCTGTTCACCTTTGAAGGTTTGGGAAGACAAAAAGTACAGGATGTGGTAGCTGGTGATATTTGCGCCATTGTAGGCGTGGAAGGTTTTGAAATTGGCGATACGGTGGCAGATTTTGAGAATCCTGAAAAGCTAAAGACCATAGCCATTGATGAACCTACCATGAGTATGCTCTTTACTATCAACGACAGTCCATTTTTTGGAAAAGATGGCAAGTTTGTAACGTCGAGGCATATCAAGGAACGTTTGGAAAAGGAGCTGGAGAAGAATTTGGCACTGCGCGTTGAAGAAACGGATAGTGCAGATAAGTTCGTGGTATTTGGAAGGGGTGTCTTGCACCTTTCCGTTTTGATAGAGACCATGAGGCGGGAAGGCTATGAACTTCAAATTGGACAGCCTCAGGTCATCATTAAAGAAATTGATGGGGTACAATGTGAACCTGTTGAGCACTTGACCATCGACTTACCGGAAGAAGTATCTGGAAAAGCGGTGGAGATGGTCTCTATTAGAAAAGGGGAGATGACCAGTATGGAAGCCAAAGGTTCCCGAATGCTTTGCGAATTTGTCATCCCATCTCGTGGTATTATCGGACTTCGAAATCAATTACTGACGGCCACAGCAGGGGAAGCCATTATGGCGCATCGTTTTAAGGATTACCAACCGTTAAAGGGAGAAATCGCACAAAGAATCAATGGTTCCTTGGTATCTATGGAAAATGGTACGGCAATCCCATATTCCATTGACAAACTTCAGGAAAGAGGTAAGTTTTTTATTGACCCGGGAGAAGATATTTATGAAGGTCAGGTCATTGGCGAGAACTCTCGTGGGGATGATATGACCATTAATGTTACCAAAACAAAAAAATTGTCCAATGTACGTTCAGCTGGCGCGGACGATAAAGCAAAAATTGTTCCTGCCATTAAGTTTTCCCTGGAGGAAGCGTTGGAATACATCCAAAAAGACGAATATGTCGAAGTTACTCCAAACCATCTCCGCCTTCGAAAGATCTACTTGAAGGAAGTGGACCGAAAAAGAAATAAAATAACCTAAACGACCTGCCCGTGGTGGTGCTCGCGTAGGCACGACACCGCAGCACCTATGATTCCGGCGCTGTTCATAAGCTCGGCTTTTACCACTTTGGTGTCAATATCTAAATAATGGTGAAATTCACCCCATTTTTTAGAAGTACCTCCTCCAACTATAATAAGGTCCGGTGCTGTGATTGTTTCCACTAACTTTAAGAACTTATTGAACCGTTTGCCCCATTTTTCATAGGAGAGCCCTTCACGCTCTTTTGCAGAAGCCGCGGCCCAATCTTCTATCTTTTTATACTTTTTATAAGGAATCTGTCCTAATTCAAAATTAGGCAGTAAGATTCCATTGTGAAAAACACCACTACCTAAACCTGTGCCTATGGTAATCATTATGACCAGGCCCTGTTTGCCCTTGCCGACACCGTAATTCATGGAAGCGTAACCCGCGGCATCGGCATCGTTCAATACGGTGAATGGTTGACCTGCCGCCTGTGTAAAAAGTTCATCGATATTTACACCGACCCAGCTTTTGTGCAGATTACCAGGAGATTTGCAAACCCCGTCTTTTACAATACTCGGAAAACCACAGCCCACAGGTCCTTTATATTTAAAGTGCTGAACAATTTGAGCGATGACCTCGGCCATTTCATCTGGTTTTCGGGACTCTGGCGTAGGAATACGATACCTTTCGGTCAACATTTCTCCTGTCTCTACATTGACCATTGCACCCTTTATGCCGGTACCGCCAATATCAATGCCTAAAATTTCCATGGGTTGGTTTTGTTTTTGAACAGCGCAAAGAAACAAAAAACTTTAAATTTCATTGAATTTCCGATGCTCGGTTTTTTATTTGAAATGGGTCGGTTCTTCCAAGGGTTCGATATGGTAATCAATGGAATTCAAAGAATGGTTCGGGTCTATTTTATCTAAAATCCAGTCGATAGCTTTTCCAAAACCGGTTAAGGTTTCCAACTGTTTGTTTTTTCCCAAGGCACTGGAGATGGTTTCATCCCGATTGCCAAATTTATAACCTCCCTTTTTAATCCATAATGCGTTGAAAAAATGTTGCATAAGCACGTTTCCAAGCTGGTCTATTGATATGGCCAGTTGCAATCCATATTCTCCAACGCCATGTATACCTCTTTTGAAAAGCTCATGGAACAAGGCGAAAATGAAACCAATGGGACCCGTAAGCACGAAAAGAACTATGGAGACGAGAAAAAGAAGAATTCCGATGCCGGGTCTCACTTTTTTATCTGGCTTACAATCCTGGTGTTTTAAGATCATTCCTACATGGCTTTTTGAATAACTTCAAAAATTTTGCTACCATCACACTTTAAGGTTTTATGTGGGTATTTCAGAATCAAGGCGTAATCATGGGTAGCCATGATTATGGTCCTGCCGCTTGCATTAATTTCTTGCAAAACTTTCATTACTTCTACACTGGTTTGGGGATCAAGGTTACCTGTAGGCTCATCGGCTAAAATAAGTTCTGGGTCGTTGAGCAGGGATCGGGCTATAGCTACGCGTTGTTGTTCACCTCCGGACAGTTCATGGGGAAATTTGAATCCTTTGGTCTTCATGCCCACTTTTTCCAAAACATCCTCAATCTTACTCTCCATTTTTCCAATATCGGTCCAGCCTGTAGCTTTAAGCACAAACTTTAGGTTGTTGTTGATGTTTCTATCGGGCAATAGCTTGAAATCCTGAAAGACAATACCCAATTTCCTACGTAAAAAGGGTATATCTTGCTCTGGGAGTCCATTAAGCGCATAATCGACAACGCTACCCTTTCCCTGACGGAGAGGAATATCTGCATAAAGGGTTTTCATAAAACTGCTTTTCCCGCTTCCAGTCTTTCCGATAACATAAACAAATTCCCCCTTTTTCACCTCTAGGTTTATTTGGTTCAGAATGAGATTTTCACCTTGAAATACGGCAACATCTTGTAAGTTCACAATGGTTTCAAGCATAATTTTGAAATATCATGATAAAAGTAGTGAGATATTTCAATTATGGGTCATGATTTTAGTTAAGACGACAAACCCCTAAACCCAAATCTTGTTGTTCAGATTTAAATCCTCCACAATGTCGATGGCCGTGGCAATATCCTGATAAAAGGTTTCAAGGGCATCGGACTCCAAGAGGTTTTTGTTTTCGGGCAGGGAAAGAAAACCGTAGGGATGTTCCACCGCTAGGTACAGTTTGTTCCCCGTAAACGACAGCATGATGGGCCGGTCGATTTTTCGCTTTAGGGCGGTAATGCGTTTCATCAATGCAGTGGAGAGGATGTAGCGCGCCTCTACCTGGTCGGTGCTGTAGACCACAAATTCTTTTTCGAATTTTATATCTTCCAAATCCACCAATTTATCCCGTTCAAAATTCATGGATTGCAAGGTTTTGGCGAGATACCCTATTCTTTTTTCAAAAAAATCCGGTAGGATGACTGTCCGCCCTTTTATTGTCTTGTTGAATTCTGCCACGGCAAACATGCCCTGAAAAGAGATGGTTATAGAATCACTCATTTTTTTGGTGAACCAAGGCTTTAAATAAATGTAGGTCGCTACTATAAAATTGACAATGGGCAGGGCCACTGTGATATTGAAGAATTTGCTATTCCCATAAATTTTAATGTTGCCCATTTCTAAAGGGACACCCTCAAGTTCCCCAACCAAGAGTGGAAAACTTTGGATGCTGTACATAGCTTGTTTCTTTTTGGATTGATTTTTTCTAAATATAAAAAGTCCGCTTTTTTTTACTTTATCCAGAGAAATTCCTTTTCTGGAATAAAAATTAAAGTCAGGGAAGGTTTTCTTTAAAAAAGCATGTATGACCTCGTTCTTATTTTTTTCATAGCCCATATAATACTTCCCATACAAAAGAATAGCGGCAAAGAGCAAAAAGTAGATAAGATAAATATAATAGACGGGAAAATGAATATCCGGAAAGTCAATCTTGGTCAAATAAATCATCATTTGATTATATGTTTCGCCGAAAAAAATAGCAAAGACCAGCAGTAGTAAGAAAAATAGTAAAAACAACTGAACACTTAATAATAAACCGCTTTTAATGAGACGGTATGGTTTTCTCTTTTTTTCAAGTTTTATCAATAACGGTCTTAATTCCTTTTGAATTTTTTTGAAATCCACCACGTTTTGAAGATTACTCTTTGAATGAAATTTTGGGTGCCTGCCTTTCAGCTTTATTGATTTCAAAAAGCACCTTTTTTGAATAGCCCATCATTTTGGCGACCAAGTTGGAGGGAAACATTTCCACGGAATTGTTGAAAGAATTTATTGCAGCGTTGTATGCTCTTCGGGCTGCGGATAATTGTTCTTCTACTTCGTTTAAACTGGCTTGCAAATGAAGAAAATTTTCACTCGATTTTAAATCGGGGTAGGCTTCCATAGCAATACTCAGCTTGCCAAGTCTGATGTCCATTTCGTTTTCTAAACGCACTTTTTGGTCAGCGTTGTCATTTTTATTTAAAATTTGTGCTCTAAGTTTGGTGATTTCCATTAGAGTTTCACGCTCGTGAGTCATATATCCCTTAACTGTACGCACCAATCTGGGAATCAATTCTGTTCTTTTTTTGAACATGATATCGATGCTGCTAAAGGCCTCTTCCGCCTTATTTCTTTTGCTGATAAGCGTATTGTAGCTAACAATACTCCATCCTAGAACACCAATAATGCAAATAATACTATAAACCATTGTTCTAGTTTAAAATTTGATTACAAAATTTTCAAGGAAGGTAATGGAACAGCTAATTAGATGATCATATGAATTGATGAATGGGCGATTTGAATTGATTGAAATATACTTTGGCTTGGATTTTGACGTTATGGTTACAGTCAATCGAGAAACAGCGTAGAACACTATGTATCGAAAAAACCTCATCATTTTTCCCATGTTTTTGGGATTGGTTGCTACACTTCCAGCACAAGAAACCAAGATTTTTTATCATCCTAACAAAGCGTACCAAGACGCTTTAAACCTATACAACAATCAACAATATCAGGCCGCCCAAGTACTTTTTGACGAGGTTAGGGCCACCACCCAGGATGATGAGGTAGAGGCGAACAGCATGTATTATTCGGCTAACGCAGCCATTCGTTTAAATCAAAGGGGTGCCGATAAAATCATGGAAGACTTTGTAAAACGCTATCCCACCTCTACCAAAAGAAATTCTGCATTTTTGGATGTAGCGGATTACTATTTTGAAACAGGGAAGTATCCTTACGCCTTAAAGTGGTACAAGAAGGCCGATGCTTCCACAATGTCCGCTAAAGACAAGGAACGTTATAATTTCAACAACGGATACGCGCTGTATGCCTCAAAAAGGCCCAAAGAAGCTGAACGATATTTAAGTAGGGTCAGCAATTCCCAAAAATACGGTTCCCAGGCTAAGTACTATTTAGGCTTTATAGCCTATGAGCAAGATGATTATGATCGCGCCAGTGCCCGTTTTGACGACATCAAAGACCCAGAACTTTTGAACGAAAAGCTCTCTTACTATCAGGCGGACCTCAATTTTAAACTGGGAAATTTTGAAGAAGCCATTGCCATGGCCAAAAAACAACTGTCCAAATCGGATAGGAGGGAAGTATCCGAACTTAACAAGATTATTGGGGAAAGCTATTTCAATCTTAAAAAATACAACGAGGCGATTCCCTACCTTCAAAAGTATCGCGGTAAGCGGGGTCGCTTTAGCAATACAGATTACTATTTAATCGGTTATTCTTTTTATAAGCAGGACGATTACGGAAATGCGATCAAACAATTCAACAAGATAATTGGAGGGACCAACAGCGTTTCCCAAAATGCATATTATCACCTAGCCGAATGCTATCTAAAACTGGATCAAAAGACGGAAGCGCTGAATGCCTTCAAGAATGCTTCTGAAATGGATTTCAGTCAAGAGATTAAAAAAGATGCCTTGCTCAATTATGCACGATTGGGCTACGAAATAGGAAATCCCTATGAACCAGTGCCTCAAGTATTAAAAAGCTATTTAGACACGTATTCTCAAGATGAACACCAACAGGAAATACAGGCGCTTTTGGTGGATTCCTATATCACATCGAAAAACTTTGAAGGTGCTATGCGCCTTTTGGAGGAGAATCGGAGCTATGCCAGCAAAGAAACGTATCAGAAGGTTACCTTTTACCGGGGAGTGGAGCTTTTTAGGGAAGGAAAGTACGAGGAAGCCATTGAACGTTTTTCGAAGTCCTTAAAAAATCCTGAAGTTGGATCATTTACGGCCAAAAGTGAATTTTGGCGTGCTGAATCATCCTACCGCCTGAATCAGTTTGACCAAGCGCTCGAAGGATTCGAGGCATTTCAAGGAATTTCCGGGGCTAAAGCGGTAGAGGAGTTCGATGAACTTGAGTATAATCTGGGGTATTGCCATTTTAAGCTCAAAAATTATGATAAGGCAGCGCGTTTTTTTAATAAAGTATCCAGTTCGGCGAATCAGACCGATGCCAAAAAGGCGGACAGTTATCTGAGGTTGGGTGATAGTTATTTTGTGACCAGCCAATATGCAATGGCCAAAAATGCGTATAACTCAGGTTCAAAATTGAATGGACCGGAAAGGGATTACGCTGCTTTTCAGAAAACACTTTGTGACGGTTTTTTGGGGAATCGAACTGCAAAAATTGAAGGGTTGAACACGTTTTTACGAGTATATTCTAAATCGTCGCTTAGGGATGATGCCCTTTTTGAATTGGGGAACACCTACATAAAAACAGGTCAAGAAAATAAGGGATTGCAGATTAATGACAAACTGGTGGAAGATTTCAGTAAAAGCAAATTTGCACCAAGAGCACTTTTGCGACAAGGTTTGGTGCATTATAATGCCAATCGGAACGAACAAGCTATCGGGAAGATGAAGCGTTTGGTGGAGGACTATCCAAAGACTTCAGAGGCAAAACAGGCGGTGGCCACGGCGAAGTTGGTTTATATTGATGAAGGCAGGGTCAGTGAATATGCCACATGGGCCCGAGGTCTGGATTTTGTGGAGGTATCCAATTCTGAGCTGGAAAACGCCAGTTTTGAAGCGGCCAACAGAAAGTATGTTGAGGGCAAAGAAGATACGGCACTGAAGGGTTTTCAGGATTATCTCGAAGAATTTCCCGATGGAGTTCATGCACTGCAGGTCAATTTTACCATCGCTCAGATATATTTTTCAAAAAATCAAAAAGAAAAGGCACTCCCTTTCTTCAAGAAAGTAGCGGAAAGTGGTGGAGCGTACCAAGAACAAGCCTTGACCCGGGTTTGTGAGATTTATGTAGGTGATGAAGACTACTCAAACGCCTTAAAGTATTTGCAACAATTGGAACAAATAGCGGAAATAGTTCAAAATAAGACTTTTGCCCAATCCAATTTAATGAGAGGATATTTTCAGCAAAAGAAGTATTCCCAGGCCATTGCCTATGCGGAGAAAGTGCTAAAAGTCACCCAAATTGACAATCGGATTAAAAGCGATGCCCAGATCATGATTGCTCGATCTGCCATAAAAACGGGAGATGAAACTTTAGCGGAAGCCGCTTTTCTGGAGGTCAAAAAAATTGCAACTGGCGCATTGGCGGCGGAGGCCTGGTATTATGATGCTTATTTTAAAAACAAAGCAGGGGATTTTGAGGGTTCCAACGAATCGGTCCAGAAACTGGCGAGGGATTATGCCGCCTATAAAGAATGGGCAGGCAAGGGTTTGGTGATCATGGCCAAGAATTTCTATGCACTGGATGATGCCTTTCAAGCAACCTATATTTTGGAAAGTGTAATAACGAATTTTTCGGAGTACGAGGAGTTGGTCGCCGAAGCTGAGGGAGAACTTTCGATTATCAAATCCCGCGAATCCCAACGTAATTCTTCAGTTGATCCCAATGGCAATTAACGTATTTGAAATGCAAAACAAAACCAAAATAGTTTCCATACTTTTTTTGAGCCTTTTGGGCCACATTAGTTGGGCCCAAGAAACCAACGATATAGGTACTGAAACAGTCACGGTGGTAAAACCTTATTCCCCGACTGTTTCAGATGCCTTTAAGTTGAGGTCAGACCCTTCCTTGGAAGACTCCATTGTGCTTCAAAAGAAAAAAATCAACTATAGTATTTTTTCCGTTCCTGTAGCTTCAACCTTTACGCCGGCCAAGGGAAGGGCTTCGCGCGTTAAAAAAACACCACCCCCCACGCTTTATAATTCGTATGCTTCCATAGGGTTGGGTAATTTTAATAATGCCATGTTGGAACTGTATAGCGGCCGGGAATTTAACAGGGGTGAAAATCTTTTTGATGTAGGTCTTAGTCACCGCTCCTCTCGGGGCGATATTGAATCAACCCCTTTGGATGCCGATTTTTACAATACCAAGTTGGATGTTTCCTATGGTAAAAAAGACCGGGATTTGGATTGGGGTGCCGCGATTCGCCTACAGCATCAACGTTACAATTGGTATGGCGTAGAACTGGACGAGTTTGACGAAACGATTCTTGCCTCCTTAGATGAAACCCAAAACTACTTTAATGCCCAGGCCAAAGCCCATTTGAATTTGGAGGAGTCGTTCTTCAATAGCGGAAACATCGTATTGCGAAGATTTTGGGACACCCTGGATTCCGGTGAGAATCGAGTAGTTGTTAAACCTACTATTGAATTGCCCATTACGGAGGAACTAATTACCATAAAGACCAAGTTTGATTATGTAAATGGGACGTTTGAAAATGCCTCCCTAGATAACACGACCAATGAATCTGGCATTGACTACGGTCATTTTCAAATTGGTGTAAGTCCAAGTTTGTTGATTTTACGCGACGATTTGACACTTAACCTCGGTGCTAACATCGTGTATGGTTTAGATACCGAAAACTCAGCCAGTAACTTTTTTATATACCCTGCTGTAACTGCGTCTTATCGGTTGGTCGATGAAACGGTAATCGCCTATGGTGGGATAGAAGGAGAGCTCCGGCAAAATTCCTATTACGACTTTGTCCAAGAAAATCCTTATGTATCCCCAACTTTGGATATTCAGCCCACAGACCAGCAATATGAGGGATACATAGGGGTCAAAGGCCAATTGCTGCCAAATGTGGGGTACAATGTAAAAGGTTCATACACAGCTGAAAATCGTAGACCGCTATTTTTACTGAATCCAGAAAACCAATCCAGAAGCGATGAAAATGGATATTTTTTGGGCAACTCGTTTCAAGTTTTTTATGATGATATAAAGACCTTAGGTCTATTTGGAGAATTGAATGTTGACATCAATCGTAACTTTTCACTAGGGATCAACGCCGAGTTCTATGACTATGATACGGAAACGGATAATCCTGCCTGGAACTTACCTGCCATAAAGGGTTCTTTATTTATGGATTACCAAATTACAGATGAATGGTTCTTAGGGGCCAATCTTTTTTACGTTGGAGAACGAGAGGATTTGGACCGTGTTGTTCTTGGAGGTCCACTTCCACCCGTTGCCCCAGATGTTGTGCTCACTTTGGATGCTTTCTTCGATATAAACGCCCATGCCGGTTATAGATTCAACGAGCAGCTTTCCATTTTTGTAAAGGCTTCCAATATTGCAAATAATGATTACCAACGTTGGGCCAACTTTCGCGTGCAAGGATTTCAAGCTTTGGCGGGGGTATCGTACAAATTTGATTTGTAAGTAAAAACGCAATAAGTTCTAAAGAAAAACGTTATGAATGTCCAAGTATCAGGGCTTTCATAGCTACCTGATTTCAAAAATGAACATAAATCATGCGATACGCGTTCATTCAGATTGTGCTTTTTAACTTCTTCTCGGCGTTGATGGTTGCTCAAGAAACCGAAAATTTGGTTCATAATGGTGGTTTTGAGGATTATGTGGACTGTCCTATAAAGATGAGCAATCTCAATCGGGATACGGAATACTGGAATGCCCCCACTTTAGGGACCACGGATTATTTCAACGAATGTAGCAAGACGAAGTTGGGAATTCCCATGAACTTTAAGGGAAAACAAGAAGCGTTGGAAGGAAAAGGCTATGTTGGGCTATATCTTTTTGCACCAAAGGATTACCGGGAATACATTCAAGTTGCTCTGTTCAGTACCTTGAAGAAGGGACATCGCTACCGCTTGAGCCTATCTTTGAGTCTTTCTGAAAAATCTGATGGAGCTGTAATGGATATGGGTGCGGTTTTTTCTGAAAAACCCTTGTCGGTCCATACAAAACGGCAGTTGTCCAACGCCATGTTATCGGCGCAACCGATCAAGACCACTCATGCTAAATCATTTTTGAACACCGGGTTTTATGATGATAAAACAAATTGGACCCTGGTCAGTTTGGATATAGTGGCCAAGGGATTTGAAAATAACCTGGTTTTGGGAAACTTCAAGAGCAATGGAGGTAGCCGATACATAGATTTTCGAAATAATCCCTCAAAACCGGAAGGATACTCCTATTATTACGTCGACAATGTCGTACTGGAGTATTTAGGTCCTGATTACAAGCCTAATCGGAGCTATGTTTTAGAGCATGTAAACTTTGATTTTGATCGTTTTGAATTGTTGCCCAAGGCCAAGCAAAATCTTAAGGAGGTATATGAGTATTTATCCAAGAATCCACAACTTAAGGTAGATATAAGCGGGCATACTGACCATTTGGGGTCCGATGAGTACAACGAATCACTTTCAAAACAGAGGGCCAATACAGTGGCCAAATATCTGGTTCGATTGGGATTGGAAAAAAAGAGGATTACCTACAAAGGTTACGGCAATAAAAAACCGCTGGATAGTACACTTACCGATAAGGCACGACAAAAGAATCGCAGAGTGGAATTTGTGATGACCAAGTTTGAAGAATGATTCGGTAAGTCCGGTTAAATGAAAAACTATCGCCCTTCCAATATTTTTTTCATCTCCTCATTATATTCCAGAATAATTTCACCGGCACTACCGCCACTCAGCACAAAGAAGGATTCGGTTTTATATCCTTTGGAACTGATATTTATTTTCCAATGAAAATTTCTGTTGCTTTCTAGCGAGAATACGCCGTCAAAATCGGTATAAGTGACAATGTCGGTTGAATTGATTTCAACCATTGCCAGATAAATAGGCAGGCCTAATTCGTCAATTATCTTTCCAGTGACCACATTTTGACTAAATCCAAAAAATGATATAGAACAGCATATAAGCGTAAAGATTCCTTTGCGCATTATAGTAAGATTTGGACTTATGTAACGTTGAAAACCGGGATTTAGTATAATCGTTGTACCTAAAACAATGTGGGAGCATAGAAAAACAGGGTATTGACAGGGTGATGCAATATTCGAGAAAAATGTCCGTTTTTAAGCAACGACGGGAACCTACAAACAACACACTTCAAAATGGGTAACCGTATTCTATCTTTTTTAAGTTTTAGTATTTTCTTTTGTACAGCAGTTTCAGCACAAAACCTACTTTCCAACGCTGGTTTTGAAAATTTTCGCACGTGTCCATCCAATATGATGGGAGTGGATATGATGTTGGAGGATGTGTCCATACCAACATCGAGTTCCGGGGATTACTTCAATCGATGTGGAAGTGGGGACTTTGGCGTACCTGAAAACTTCAAGGGAGTTCAAAGGGCCGCAGAAGGTTCGGGTTATATTGGACTGTACTTTCATGCCTTAAATGACTATCGCGAATACATCCAGCTGAACACGACGAAAACGCTCAGGGAAAAATATCCATACAAAATTTCGTTCCAGGTAAGTCTGGCCGAAAACTCAAAATTGGCCTTAAAATCCATGTCAATCATTTTAACGAACAAGCGGCTCAAGGTTCCCAATAGTTCGGTATTGACCACTTCCCGATTGGACTTGATCAATACCGTTGAATTTCAGGAAATCCAGTTGAATCCAGATAATTCAATGGCCAATTCCGAAGGATGGGTAACACTAACTGCTGAATTTGATGCCAAAGGGTTTGAAAACCATATCGTTTTGGGAAATTTCAAGACAAACTCAGAAACCCAGTTAGTGACAAAAGGGGAAAGTACTTCAACCAGTGACTTTTCATACTACTACGTGGATAACTTTATACTCGAGGAGTTGCCCCGTGTGAACTACGAGAAAGATAAAAATTATGTCATGGAGCAAAACCCTTTTGAACCTAAGGGGTATGAATTGGATGAAAAGGCCATGGCGAGTGTTCAAAAAATATTCAAGTACCTGAAGGAAAACGCCGAGGTTCAGATGAAAATAACGGGACATGCGGACAACATTGGAACTTCCGAATACAATAAGTTCATATCTTCTCTGAGAGCACGGGCCGTTGCCCTGCATTTAAAAAAACTGGGTATTGACGACAATCGTATCGTTTGGGAAGGTGTTGGAGACACCAAACCGCTGCGAAATGGAAAAATCAAATCCAGTGACTTTGACGACGGTCGAGTAGAATTTGTGATGACCAAGGTTGACGACAAGTAGTGGACTTGGTACTTTTGGTTAAAGTCATTTGGCAACACCCAATAACCAATACAGAATGGAAGGCTGAATGGGTTTTGACGGGGACTACACGTAAAATAAAAAAAGCGAGCACAATGCTCGCTTTCTTCAATTAATTGTCATTTTCTTAAAAAGAAACGGGAACGGCGACACGGGTGGTTCCCCATCCCATGACCATATGTGCCCCTTCATCAACATCCTTATAAGCTATTGAAAACGCTTCCAAAGATTCAGGGTCAGAAGATACTTTTCCAGTGACCCGGGTTACATCGGCTGCACTGTCATAGGAATATGCCCCCCATTGGTTCAAGTTACTGTTCAATATTACGGTCCACTCCCCTTCACCCGGAATGGTAAACAAAGCATAAGTTCCCGCTTTGACGGATTTGCCCCCAAAAGTAGCGTCTATGTAGAAGGTAATATCCGGAGCTTCATAAGCACCCGTTCTCCAAACTTATC
>NZ_CAKZYF010000189.1 GCF_937884665.1 uncultured Allomuricauda sp.
TTTTTTTTACAAGCGGTTATGGTCCGGGGTTTACGCTTCCATGAGCGTTAATGCGCCCGTCGGATTCGAGTTGTTGGAGGATATGGAAGGAGCTAATTCGTTCAATTTTGTGATCGGGGCGGGCGCAAGTCAAGGTCTGCGTTTCATTCCCTGGCAACAAAAAGGAATCGTGTTCGGAGTCGACTTTTTTCAGCAACTCGAAACCTCAAAAGTCTATAGTTTTGATTATGGAATAGAAGTAGTTTTAGGGATGAATTTTTAAAAAATGATAAAATGCTTCAGGTTCGTACCTACTGAACAGCTGCAAAGAGAATAACCATATCGTTTTGAATACTTTTGACAACTATGAAAAACATTCTAGTATTTCCTGTTTTTTTTGTCGTGAGCTTTTGCTTTTGCCAAACAAACACAGCGTTTCAACCCATTTTTCATGTTTCTGACAGTACGACCCATACAATTCCAGAGGGCCAGAAGTATACTTTCGGTTATTTGGAAGTACTGGAGAACCGGAACGATCCGAAAAGCAAAACCGTTCATTTACCAGTATACATTTTTAAAAGTAGAAGTGAGGACCCAAAACCGGACCCTGTGGTTTATACCGTTGGAGGACCGGGGTACACCTCAATGCGCGCGGCCCAATACATGAAGTATTACCAATATCTGGATGACAGGGATTTGATACTTTTTGAACAAAGGGGAAATCAATATGCAAAACCCTATTTGGACTGTCCGGAATGGTCCAACGCGCTATACCTATCAAATCTTCCCAATTTTGACGAAGAAAATACCAATGGTTTACTGGTCGACGCTGCCAAAAACTGCAGAGAACGACTTGTGGACAAATATATTGACCTAAATGGTTACAACACCAGGGAAAGTGCGGCAGATATCGCAGAGTTGATAAAAGTTTTGGACATAAAGCAGTACAACTTGTTGACACTGTCCTATAGTACCAAGATTGCCCAAGTTTTGATGCGGGATTACCCAGAGGGTATCCGAAGTGTTGTTATGGACTCCCCTTTACCCCTTGAAATCAATTACGATGAGGAAAGTGTTGGCAATCTTCTAATGGCATTGGATAAATTACTTACAGATTGCGCATCAGATGCGGACTGTAACAGCAACTATCCCAACTTGAAACAGCGTTTCCAGGAGTATTTAACGGAAAAAACGAAAAATCCATTGATGGTATCGGTCGTAAATCCAGAAACTGGGCAAGAGGAATCCTTTAATTTAAAAGGAAAAGATTTGGTTTCGATATTTACCTTAACGGGGACCAATGGTGTTCCCAATCTCCCCATGGAAATAGATAAGCTCTTGAACAATGACCTGACCTCAGTAAAAAAACGGTTGGAATCCCGATTCCAAAAACCAAGCAACAGCAGTGTGGCCATTGGCATGAGACTGTCCGTTTGGTGTTCAGAAGAACATCCGTTCAATGATCAGAAAATCATAAGAACGGAAACGATGAAGTATCCCGAAGTCGAAGGCTTGTCGCCAGCGGTGTACGATACCACCGTATGCGAAGTTTGGAATGTTGAAAAAATGCCCGTATCGGAAAACCAGGCGGTGAAAAGTGATATTCCCTTTTTATTGATTAATGGTGAATATGACAACGAAACACCAATCTCGTGGGCTTCGGCCATGCAAAACAATCTTCCCAATAGTCACCACCTGATTTTCAAGGGTTGGAAACACGGCCCGATCACCAATTGGAGCAATACCTGCGCTATGCAGGCGGCCAATACTTTTTTTAAAGACCCGAAAATGAAACCTGATTTGGAGTGTATAAAAAGCATTAAAAAACCGAACTTCAAAATAAAATGATCCATTTTGGATCATGACGTACATAGAGGGCGTTTTACACCTATCTAATTTTGATTTATGTTATCTTTAATAGGAGATTCTAGAAAGAAAATCTTTTGCCAAAGCGATTTAGAGCGGGGCATGAATGCAGCCCAAAATGCATGTTGTTAGAGTTCGATATTGGATTCTATGGTAATTTGGCCGAAAACCCAAGGTTTATGAAAAGTATAATACGAATTTTTTTAATGTTGTTTTTTGTCTCCTGTACAAATAAAACAGGGAATAAGACAATAGCTTCCAAAACGGAAGCCTCAAAACCACTCAAACAGGACGTACTATCTGCAGATACCCTAAATACAGCTTTTCCAGCAAAAGTTGGGGGCTTTAATGGAACCGTGAATATAAAAGGAATCCGAAATTTTAAAAACGATACTTTGATTGCCAGCGACTTCCTCATTTCTTTGGATGATATCTCCATTTTCAATGTATCCCGACGGGTGGATAAGAAAATACTGATTGATTACAACAAGTTCGTTTACTTCAAGGATACCGTGAACTTGGATTATTTGAACAATGCAGTTTTAAAGTCTGTGGAATTTGATGTGGTCAGGGCAAATACGCTGTATTTTTCGGCAATACTTGAAAATCCAATTGAAGGAAAGGAAATCCACGGGCGGTTTAATCTGTTTTACAAAACGGATAGAAAAGGAATAGTCTACGGTTGGATAACAGATGAAGTGAGGGAAACTTCTAAGAATACCAAATAAACCCGTGATACAATCATGCCTTCGTCTCGGGTTTATATCCTTCGGCTACAATTTACGCTAAGGCTCGATGTTCCGCCTAGGTTAAACAATTTGTGGGAATACCTTGTAGTAACACCGTGACCGAAAACCGCTGGGCATTGTAAAATAGGAAACACCTGTACCCCAACCTTCGGGTAGAAAGTGAAAATAGCAATTTCAGCGAACCAAATAGGCAGAGTCCATTTAAATACGTTAACAAAATCTTAAAAAACATTTTTTGTGCCAAATGATTGAATAAAATTCAAAAAACAAAGGATAAATATGCGATTTACGTGGTAATACTTCCTTATTTTCTTAAAAATTAGAGATAATTTAAAACCCTGTGTGAAGTGAAACCTAAGCTCAAAAGACAATTATGTACCAAAAACAAACGTTTTACAGTGTACAATAAAAGGTAAATTCAATTTGACTATAATGAAGTTAGATGGACCACGCTAGACAAAATGGGCGACTTTGTTTAATTTTGTATTTTACCGAGGGACTTTAATATCCCGCTTATTGTTTCCTAAAATGTACTTGAAAATACGTTTTAGTGTAAAGAAAAAATGCCATGAGTAAATACACGGAATACCTTAAAGAAATTGAAGAACGGAAGGAACAGGCACTGCATCCCAAACCCATAGATGGTGCAGAACTTTTGAGCGAGGTCATAACGCAAATAAAAGATACCGACAACGAATACCGAGCAGATTCACTTCATTTCTTTATTTATAATGTATTACCGGGAACTACCAGTGCGGCAGGGGTAAAAGCACAATTTTTAAAAGAAATTATATTAGGGGAAACCAAGGTGGCAGAAATTTCATCGGAATTTGCGTTTGAACAGCTATCGCACATGAAAGGAGGCCCCTCCATAAAAGTACTGTTGGATTTGGCCCTCGGAGAAGATACCAAAATCGCGAAGGACGCTGCCGAAATACTAAAGACCCAAGTGTTCCTCTACGAAGCGGATATGGAACGTTTGGGAAAGGCCTTTCAAGAGGGTAACACCCTCGCAAAGGATATTTTGGAAAGCTATGCCCAAGCAGAATTCTTTACAAAACTTCCGGACATTGATGAAGAAATAAAAGTGGTCACCTTTATAGCCGGCGTAGGTGACATCTCTACCGATTTGCTCTCCCCAGGAAGTGATGCACATTCCCGTTCCGACAGGGAACTCCATGGACAGTGTATGTTTGAGCACAACAAAGAACAGCAACAGGCCCTGCTCGAACTACAAGCCGCGCATCCGGATAAAAGGGTTATGCTGATTGCAGAAAAAGGGACCATGGGTGTGGGTTCCTCCAGAATGTCAGGTGTAAATAATGTCGCACTTTGGATTGGTAAAAAAGCGAGCCCTTATGTGCCCTTTATCAACATTGCGCCCGTAGTGGCCGGGACCAATGGCATTTCCCCCATCTTTTTGACCACGGTAGGGGTCACCGGCGGTATCGGGCTCGACCTAAAAAATTGGGTCAAAAAATACGATACCAATGGGAATCTCATCGTGGATGAAGAAGGAGAACCCATTTTGGAACAAGCATACTCCGTGGACACAGGTACCGTACTGACCATAAATACAAAGACAAAGAAGTTGTACAAAGATGGTGAGGAACTTATGGACGTTGCTTCGGCCTTCACGCCGCAGAAAATGGAATTCATGAAAGCAGGTGGATCGTATGCCATCGTTTTTGGAAAAAAATTACAAACTTTTGCGGCAAAGACTTTAGGAATCGAAATACCACTGGTTTTTGCACCTTCCAAGGAAATTTCGCACGAGGGACAAGGGCTTACCGCCGTGGAGAAAATCTTCAATAAAAATGCCGTCGGTACTTCCGGGGCCGTTTTGCATGCAGGTTCGTATGTACGGGTGGAAGTGAACATCGTAGGTTCCCAGGACACAACGGGACTCATGACTTCCCAAGAACTGGAGATGATGGCCGCCACGGTAATCTCGCCCATTGTGGATGGAGGGTACCAATCCGGTTGCCATACCGCTTCAGTATGGGATTTAAAGTCACAAGAGAACATCCCAAGATTGATGAGGTTTATGAACGATTTTGGTTTGATTACGGCCCGTCATCCAGAACATAAATACCATCCCTTAACGGATGTGATACACAAAGTACTCAATGACATCACCATAGATGACTGGGCCATTATCATAGGAGGTGACTCCCATACCAGAATGTCAAAAGGGGTCGCTTTCGGGGCAGACTCTGGTACCGTGGCCCTGGCCTTGGCAACCGGTGAAGCGTCCATGCCCATTCCAGAATCGGTAAAAGTGACCTTTAAGGGCGAAATGAAGGACCACATGGATTTTCGCGATGTCGTTCACGCCACACAATCCCAAATGCTCAAAAAGTTTGGTGGGGAAAATGTGTTCCAAGGAAGGATCATAGAGGTCCACATTGGCACCCTCCCTTCAGATCAGGCCTTCACTTTTACAGACTGGACTGCCGAAATGAAGGCAAAGGCCTCCATTTGCATTTCCCAGGATGATACTTTGATAGAATCCCTTGAAATTGCAAAAGGCCGTATCCAAATCATGATAGACAAGGGAATGGACAACGAAAAACAAGTCCTTCAAGGTCTCATCAATAAAGCCAACAAACGCATTTATGAGATCAAGTCCGGTGAAAAACCCCCTTTGGCACCAGATGAAAATGCAAAATATTATGCCGAATTTGAAGTAGACCTCAACATTATAGACGAGCCCATGATCGCAGACCCGGATGTCCACAATGAGGATGTGTCTAAGCGATACACCCACGACACCATACGCGAACTTTCGTACTATGAAGGTGAAAAACACGTAGACCTCGGTTTTGTCGGATCGTGCATGGTACACAAAGGGGATATAAAAATTGTCTCTAAAATGCTCAAGAACCTGGAAGAGCAATACGGAAAGGTGAAGTTTCGGGCACCCTTGGTGGTTACCGCCCCGACCTATAACATTATTGACGAGCTCAAGGAAGAAGGCGATTGGGAGATGCTCCAGAAATATTCCGGATTTGAATTTGATGATGCAGCACCTAAAAATACCGCCCGTACCGAATACGATAATATCCTGTATCTGGAACGCCCGGGATGTAATCTTTGCATGGGCAACCAAGAAAAGGCGGAAAAAGGCGATACCGTAATGGCCACTTCCACGCGTTTGTTTCAAGGTCGTGTGGTAAAAGATTCCGATCGTAAAAAAGGAGAATCGCTACTGGCCTCTACCCCGGTCGTTGTACTTTCGGCCATTTTGGGCCGAACCCCTACCCTGGAAGAATATAAAACAGCGGTAAAAGGCATTAAACTGACCCAATTTGCCCCACCTCTAAAAAAGATGACCTCCAACGCCAGACCGGGCCATTTACTCTCCTATTGAGGTTTAAAGTTTGAAAGCTAAACCATTTCGAAAGACTGCCGTCGGCCAGAGCCTTTTCGGCGTCGGACAAGCAGCGACTGAGAAATCTCCCTTATTAGATGTCTCGCCGAAGCTCGACATGACATCGGAAAACACCAAAAAAC